>CALAWM010000064.1 GCA_937895315.1 uncultured Caryophanales bacterium
GAAGATGGTTTGAATTGAACTAACATCGCCCGCCATTTTGATTACTTTACGAGTTGCTTCTTTGACATCATCTTCAAGGGCAACGACAACAAATAAGTTATTCATTACCGCCCCGGCTTGTTCTTCATCATATTTTAATAACGCGACTGCTTTATTTTCTTCACCGAGACTACTAACGAGTTCGGCACTGACGTCATCTGGTAATTCGGCAATAATATCGGCAGCATCATCCGGGTCAATTAAATTTAATAATGATTGTTGTCTTGATAATTCCATCCGTTCTAAAAATAAGGCAGCATCATCAGGTTCAAGATAGCTTAATACCGCGGCGAAAGTATCTTCACTAAGGAGGGTAATAAAATAGTTTTGACTTTGTGTATCTAACCCATTATATATTTCCACCAAGTCGAAAGGGTGCATATCATTTAAATACGATACATCATCAGAAGTCATCATACGGGCACTTAATTTTTCTAATAATTCCATGATTTGCTCCTTTCATTACCCTTTCATTATATACAAAAAGGGGGAATATATACCCCCTTTTAGATATTAAGAATAGTAAATGTCTTTATTTGACGAAGGTTGCTAAGTAGTTAGCAGCGTTAAGGGCTTCGGCTTCGGTTGTTGCTTCAACCATGACCCGCACTAACTGTTCGGTCCCACTTGAGCGGACCAAAACCCGACCATGTCCTCCTAGTTTTGCTTCAATACTTTTAACTTCTTTTAATAAGGTTTCATCTTGCATCGCTTTAACCTTATCCACGACTTTAATATTAAGTAAGCATTGCGGATATTTTTTAAATTCTTTCGTAAATTCACTAAAGGTTGTTTTTTCCGCGGCTAAAGCGTCAAGCACTTTCATTAATGTATAAATACCATCTCCAGTTTTAATATAACCATTAAAAATGGTATGACCGGATTGTTCACCACCAATAAGATAACCTTTTTCAACCATTTCCCGTTGTACATATTTATCGCCAACACTAGTGGCAACGACTTTAATATTTAAAGCATCAAGCGCGACATTTAGGCCATAATTTGCCATAACTGTTACAACCACAGTCTCTTTTGTTAATTTATGGTGGGCGTGATAATGTTTGGCAAGTAAATATAAAACATAATCACCATCAAATTCTTCACCATTTGGTCCAATAAATAGCACGCGATCAGCGTCGCCATCAAAGGCGACTCCTAAGTCATATTTGCCAGGATTACTTAAAATTGTTGCTTTAAGGTTATCAATATGGGTTGATCCGCAATTTTCATTAATGTTAATGCCGTTAGGTTCAACGTGGGTTATCGTCGCTTTAAGTTTTAAGTTACTAAGTACATCTTTAATAACACTTGAAGCCGCCCCGTTAGCAGCATCAACTAATAAATGAAGGTTTAATGTATCGCGGTAAGCATCTCTTGCATAAATCACATATTCAAAAAGGAGGGCGCTTTTGTCACTATAAACACCAATTTCACCATGTGTTTTAAGTGGTAATACTTCACTGCCTAAAATATAGTTTTCAATGGCTTCTTCAATTGTTTCGCTTATTTTAAACCCATTGGTGTCAAATATTTTAATACCATTATCAGGATAAGGATTGTGGGATGCACTGATCATGATGCCATAATCATAACCATGTTTTTTGACAAGGTAAGCTAGAGCAGGAGTCGGCGCCACCCCAATCGAGGCCGCGTCACCGCCACTGCTTAAAATACCGGAAATCAAACTATTAAGGATAACTGGTCCGCTTCTTCTTGTATCGGCAGCGAGTAAAATTTTATTCTTTTTTAAATACTGTCCTAAAAAGGCTCCTACTTTGAAACTTAATTCCGGGTTCAGCAAAACGTTGCCCTTCCCACGGATGCCATCGGTACCAAATAATTTCATATACACCTCTAATATTTTGCAAATAAATATTCAATTAAAACTTTACGGAAGTCGTCATTCGGCACTGGTTGGAGATTGCCTTTGTAAGCAATGCTAATTCTTCCCGTTTCTTCACTGACAACAATTGTCACAGCATCACTAATTTCGCTTATACCAAGCGCGGCCCGGTGTCTTGAACCAACTTTACCAGCCATAGGTTTGGTAGAGGGAGTAAAGTAAACACTCGCGGCTAAAATAATATCATCACGAATTACAACCGCGCCATCATGGAGGGTTGTCCCTTTATAGAAAATAGTTGTAAGTAAGGGGGCGGAAACAGGAGCATTAATTTGCGTGCCATTTCTCAGTAATTCCGTCAGTTCATTTGATCTTTCGATAGTGATAAGCGCCCCCATCTTTGTTTTTGAAAGATTGGTAACTGCCGTCACTAATTGATTAGCAACTTCTTCTTGGTCATAAATCTTCCGTTGTTCACGTTTTGATTTCCGGTCCATTGGGGCGCTGCTATTGGCAATCCGATTAGTAAAGTCGGCAACGTTAATGCCAATGAAAACAAGTGAACTTCCTAAGTAGAGTAAACCAAGGAATAATGCAAAGAATTGAAGATTGAAAATTCCGGCCACTAAAAATAAGACCGAAACAAGAATAAGAATAATTTTTGGAATGATACGTTTAAGGGAAATAACAAGATAAATATCAAGAGCAGCCATTATTACGAAAACAAAAATAACTTGCATTAATTGAAGTTGTTCTGGCGTCAGTGTTAAGAGTATTGGCATAATATCATTCCCCTGCATTTCGTATTGTTATTTTACCACGTTAAAGCGCACTTTTACAAAGTAAAACACGCAATAAAGGCGTTAATTTACAAATTGGCTGTTAATTAATAGAAAATACCCTATTTTTGCAGACTTTGTTGATTAAAAAATAAAAAACACCCAATTAATGAGTGTTATTTTATTCATGGCGGAGTAGGTGAGACTCGAACTCACGCGCCAGTTACCCGACCTACTTCCTTAGCAGGGAAGCCCCTTCACCAACTTGGGTACTACTCCGTCTTGGTAAATAATATCACATCGTAATCTATTTGTAAATAAATAAATTAGTAAGCGCGACCGACAATGACAACATATTTTGCGGGCTTACCGCTGACGAGACAATTTTTGGCAAATAGTGTTTGATTAAACGGTAAAGCTCTCGCACTTGCTTGGTATTTATCTTTAATAACATCTAAGTCTTTTTGGTCGCCACTCCACATCATTTTAGCGTAACCTAATTTGTTATTTAAGGCATCTTCTAACTCTTCCATATTATGGACTTCAGTGGTGTGATTTAATAGATAGGTTAAAGCTTTTTGATACATTGCTTCATGGATATTTTCTAGAATAACCGGTACTTCTTTTTCGAGGGCACCATCTTCAAAACTAATTTTATGATGATTATGACGAAGGGCACCGCTGATCATTCCCGCTTTTAAGTCTCGTGGACCAATTTCGAGCCGTAAAGGAATCCCTTTCATTTCGTATTCAGCAAATTTCCAGCCAGGTGTTTTATCACTGGCATCAACTTTAATGCGGTAACCTAATGCTTTTAACCGTTTTTCAAGTTCATAGGCTTTATTTAAGACACCAGGTTGATTTTGTTGAATAGGGACAATAACTATTTGAATAGGAGCAACTTTTGGTGGCAAATTAAGCCCATTGTCGTCACCATGCGCCATAATGACCGCCCCGATTAGTCTTGTGGAAACCCCAAAACTTGTTTGGTGAACATATTGTAAGGTGTTATTTTTATCTTGGAATTGAATATTAAAAACTTTCGCAAATCCTTGGCCAAAATAGTGCGTTGTTCCGCTTTGTAAGGCTTTACCATCTGGCATAAGTGCTTCAATAGTGAATGTTTGTTCGGCACCAGCAAATTTTTCTTTTTCCGTTTTTGTGCCTGTTAAAAAAGGAATGGCCAGTAGGTCTTTTCCCATATCTTCATATACTTTTAACATTTTTAAAGCGTGACCGCGGGCTTCAACTTCACTTTCATGAATTGTATGACCTTCTTGCCATAAAAATTCACTACCCCGTAAAAATGGTCTCGTCGTTTTTTCCCAACGGACAACGGAACACCATTGATTGTAGAGTTTTGGTAAATCACGATGCGAACTTACAATTTTTGCAAAATGGTCACAAAATAAAACTTCGCTCGTGGGACGAATAATTAATGGATCTTCTAGTTTTTGGCTACCGCCCATCGTTGCTACTAGAGTCTCAGGGGCAAATCCTTCAATATGGTCTTTTTCTTTTTGGAAAAGACTTGTGGGAATAACAAGGGGCATATAAACATTTTCATGACCTTTTTCTTTGAACTTTTGATCTAAGAATTTTTGAATATTTTCCCAAATTGCATACCCGTAAGGTCGATAAATAATAAACCCTTTAACGTCGCTATAATCCATCAATTCTGCCTTACGGCAAACATCGGTGTACCACTGAGCGAAATCTTGTTCTTGGGTTGTAATTGCATCAATTTTTACTTTGTTACTCATTGTTATTTCCTCTTACTAAAACTAATAATTTTAAGTGCTTTCTTTTTATCAATCGTTTGAAGTCCGTAGTCGGTTTTGCTAATTTCGTCACTAGCAACGTAATCAGCACCCGCCCGAATATAATATTCAATCTCACTCCACTTCATCAAATTAACAAACATAATTGGTCGTTTATGCCGTAATAGTTTACCAAGTGAGGCAAGTAAGTATAACCGTTCCCGTTCATTTGATTCAGTTCGTGATAAGATTTTTTCATTAACGATAAAGTAATCAACTTCACTATAAATCTTATCGGGCAAGGTTAAGTCGGTGTCAGTAATGATCAGGCCAATTCCATACCCCATCTTCTTTAACTTTTTGTTAATTTCAGTCATATCGGAGACATCATCAAAATTATTGGCGTAATCATTCTCTTGGAGCATAAAGACAATCTTTAATTCACTTGCAAATGATTGACTGGCAAATGTTTCTTGTAGTAAATCAATATCATCGACCGTAATTGGGATGAATAAAAGATGGCGATTGTTGCGACGAACATTGTAATAACTGGCTGCTGTTTTACGTAAGACCATCTTCGTTAACACGGCATTTTGCTTGTTTTCGCGGGCAAAGATGGTGGCATCTTCATATTTAGAGAATAGTGAACCACTTATTGTATAACTAGTTAAATAACCAAGGATTTCAACGCTATGTCCATCAACAATTGGTTGAAAGAGCGGTTCGACACTTTTCTTTTGTACAATGGTTGTTAATTCGTTCCGGAAGAGACTAAGGTCAAGGGCTTTAACTTCTTGTTGCGGATTATAGATGATACTTTTGCCGATTACTCTTTGGGCAAACATACTTAATTCTTCCGCGGTTTTAAAGTGCATCTTCATATCATCAAATTGTCTTGACCGCGCTATACCGGTCGCTAATGAATAACTTTTGGAATATCCGTTTTTTTGTAAGTAGGCCGATGTTCTTTTAACGATCTTTTTGAAAATATTCGTCATTGCATTCGTATCATTTTTCTTTGGCATGAAAACACCAATCGTATAGTTATCAAGAAAACGAATAATGAAATTTTTACTCCGATAAAAGGCAACTTGGTTTTGTAATTCATACCAAATATGCGGTGGAATTTCTTCTTTTTGAGATGGTTTTGGTTGAGTAGGAATTAAATTAATGGCGCCGTAGACCCCGCGACCCCGGACCCGATATCTTTTATAAAGACGGGCTAAAGCAGGTCCTGGCAAGTAACCGATATCTTCTTTTTTCTTCACCGTTAAGTTTGATTGATCATTTGGTTTTAAATAGCGATATAAATAAGATTCAAGGTGAATAATTTTCTTTTCATGGTCAATTTTGATTACTTCTAATATCGAAGCGTACGACCTACGTAAGTTTTTAACAAACACATCAACCTTATAAGATGATGGTGCATTAGTTTTTGGTTCTAAAAGACGATGGACCCATTGATCAAGTTCATCAACTTCCTTGGCGGTAAATTGTTCAAAGAACTGCGGAATTGGTCCTTTTTTACGGTTAGAATAATTACCACGATCAAAGTAGGTGACTTCACCTTCAGTAAAATCAAGCACAAAGATACGGGGAGTCGTAAGATTTCCCATGATAATTCCGTTATCTTTGGCATCTTTTTTATTAAGACGAATAACAATTACAGTAAGAACTATTAAAAGACCGATAATAATACCGGCAAAGCTCAGTAGTCGTTGTTGTTCTTCTATAAGTTTCTGTATATCGCCCATAATTTACCTGTGTATATTATACACAAAAATAACTTAATAGCGGATGAATAGCGAATTAATCATTCAATTCTTTATTAGTTTGATATAATAATCCATACGGAGAAATACCCAAGCGGCTGAAGGGGTCGGTCTCGAAAACCGATAGGAGGAGCAATCCTCGCGAGGGTTCAAATCCCTCTTTCTCCGCCAGAAAAAGGAGATAACGTTATGGCAAAAAGATTATTAGTAGTCGTTGACTATCAAAATGACTTTGTAAATGGCACTTTAGGCTTTCATGATGCTAATAACGTTGAACATACCATTATTGCGGCGATTGAAGATCACCTACGGACAAATGATGACATTGTTTTTACAAAAGACACGCATTTTGCAAACTATTTAACTACATTGGAAGGAAAGTATCTTCCAATCATGCATTGTATCAAAGGTAGTGAAGGTCATGAAATTCATGGCAAAGTCAAAGATTATCTTAGAAAAGCAAAGAAGGTCTACGAAAAGGTGACGTTTGGTTCGCTTGAACTCGCAAATGACGTTAGCAAAGAAAATTATCAAGAAATTACGCTCGTCGGATTAGTGACAAACATTTGTATTCTAAGTAATGCCCTCCTTCTTAAAGCTTCGTTACCTGAGGCTGAGGTAATTGTTTTACAAACTGGCGTAAATAGTTATGATAAAGAACTTCATCAAAAAACCCTTGATGTTTTAAAAGGGACCCAAATTGTTGTTAAATAAATAAGTATATATTTCAAAAAGTTCGACTACAATAATAAATTTTTAGAACGTATAAGTGTTGTATAGGGTAACCAAAACCATTCTATACTTTTTTTATTTTGGCTTATTATAAGTGTGATTGTTGGTGACAAGCAATACAGTAATAGTAATAATCACCAGCGATACTACTTCTGTACTAAGTAATGTGTAGAAGGAAATCTTCTTATCCTTAAATAAAACTTCAAAATATGAAAGTATATAAAAGACAACCGATAAAATTACAAGCAAGAAATATAAAAGTAAAAGCCATACTTGATGCGGTAAAATTGCAGTAGTAATCGAGTAATAAAAGTCACGCGGAACTAATACCCCTGACTCAAGCACTAATGCGGAATAATGAAATATTTTCAAAAATAGCATGACAATAATCACAGCGGAAATAGAAATAAAAGTAAAAAATATAATGTTTTAACCTTTTCTGTAGTTTTTCTCCATAAGCTGCCCCTTTCAGTCTAAATAAAGAATACACTAACCAAAATAATTACTACTACTTGACTATATAAGTTAATGTTAACAAGAGTTTATAAAATTTACAACTAACCTTGTAACATTTAGAAATACGTTAGGACTCCAAATTCTTAAACAAGTACTTTAAAACTCAAAATAAAAAACCCCATTAAAATGGGGCTATTTGTACATATGGCGCGCCCGACACGACTCGAACGTGTGACCCCAACCTTCGGAGGGTTGTACTCTATCCATCTGAGCTACGAGCGCACTGCCTAAATATATTACGTTAATTTTCGGAAATTGCAAGGAATTAAGATAAAACAACATCAAGAATCATCATAATAAGGAAGCCGGCCATAACCGCGAAAGTGCCATGGTGTTCGGTTTCACTAAGTTTTGCTTCAGGAATTAGTTCTTCCACAACTACATAAAGCATCGCTCCTGCGGAGAAACTTAAAAACCACGGTAAGAGTTCTTGGAAGAAAGCCGCAAAAAGGAAGGCAAGAATGGCGCCAATTGGTTCAACAATTGCACTAATAACTCCAAAACCAAAGGCTTTTCCTTTATGATCAAGTCTTTGAGCCATAGGAAGACTAACCGCCGCACCTTCGGGAATGTTTTGAATGGCAATCCCAATGGCTAAAGCAAGTGCACCATAAATTGTTAAATCAGTTGTTCCAGGGTTTAAAGTTCCATTATAAGCGACGGCAAAGGCAAAGCCAACAGCAATTCCTTCCGGAAAGTTATGAATCGTCATCGCTAAAAATAGTTTGGCGTCGCGACTCAAGGTTTTGGTTGGTAATCCTTCGCTTGTTTTCGAGCGTTGATGAAAGTGCGGGACAAGTTTATCAACTCCCCACATCAAAAGGACTCCTAATCCAAAGCCAAGTACGACCGGGATAATCGCAAGTTTTCCCCAACCATTGGTTGTTGCATATTCTAAACTTGGAATAATTAAAGACCAAATCGAAGCCGCAATCATGATGCCGGCGGCGAAACCTAATAGAATAGAGTTCAACTTATCGCTAATTTGACCACGAAATAAGAAAACCGCTAACGAACCAATTGTTGTCGCTAAAAAAGGCACACTCATCCCGATAATAATTGTCCAAAATTCGATTGCTGTTAATCCACTCATTGTTTGATTGTTACCTCACTATTAAAGATAATTGTATCAGTTTTATGCCCGCTAATTGCGATTTTATTATTGCTACTTTGTTTCTTTAAAATAATTTTCTCACCACTTAAGGCTTCATTATTATAAAAGATTACAATATTTTTTATTACTTCATTACTTTGGAGTTGTAAATAATCAAAAATTATATTGCCGTATTTAGAATTATTTAAATGGCCGTTTTCATCTATTTCACTTGGACGAACGATATGTGTACCCACTTCTTCACTTGGTTCTTCAAGCCGCGGAAAGTCGGTTGTGAAAAGTATTTCTTGATGATAACTCGCTAGTGGGTATTGATAAAGGGAAGTGTTAGCTATTCTCCGCTTTATCGTATCGACAAGAACCCATCGACTTCGGGCAACAAGGATTATTTCATTCGTGGCTAAATCAATAATTTTATAAAAACGATCAAAGTAAAAACGTGTGGGTAATGTCGGCCATGTTATAACCTTTACTTCTACAGGTGTATTAGGAAATGATTTGAAGTCTAATTCGGTGCGGGCAATAACCCAAAATAATCCGATTTTTTCAAGATCTTCTTTGCCTGCTCCTAGGGTATAGGCGTGGCGCGCGGCAATATTTTGTAAAAGATCAAGCGCTCCTTGAACACTTAAGTGATTATATGGATCATAATAGTTTGTTGTTAAGTTATAGGTTGTTTCATAAATGTTTTGCATACAATTCTTCCTATTCCAATTAATGGTGCAGCCAGAGAGATTTGAACTCTCACATTTTGCAATACAAGCTTCTGAGACTTGCGCGTCTACCAGTTCCGCCATGGCTGCATCTAACATATTTTATCATTAAATAATTTCAGCGATTATTAGAAGGATAAGGAAAAAGCATAATAGTTGAGCGAATACGCATTGTATGGGAAAATAGGCTATATGTTAAAGACCGTATTACAAAAACTAAAAACGAAAAATTACATCCTAACGATGCTTGGTTATTTTGCTTTTTTCTTAGCCTTATATACAGTATTAGATTATCTAAATAGTCCTTATCCCATGATGAGTGCAACATATGGGTGGTGGTTAGTGTTAATTAACATTACCCTAAATACGATTATGGCCGCTTTAAGTGCTTTCTTAATTGGGGCAACATCGGCCCAATTTGATTTTAGTAAGAAAAGCAGTAAGGGGGCAAACGCCACTTATGCTTCAATTATCTTTGGCGTCTTTACTTACGGATGTACCCCTTGTGTTATTAGTTTCTTAGCCGCGATTGGCATTTCGTTTAGTGTCGCGGTCCTTCCTTTAGCAGGACTTCCTTATAAATTTATGTCTTTTGGATTATTAATTCTTGGTCTTATTTGGGTGTTAGTAGCCATCAATAAAACAACCTGTAAGGTCAATACAACCAAAGATGATAAAACCATTATCTTAAAATAATTAAATAAAGAAAATTAAAGGTTCATCAATCACAAGTGAACCTTTTTTTATGGCAAATGTATTCCCGGTGATGATGTTTTCATAGACTCCTTCTTCAATTAAAACATTAACTTCTACTTCTTTCCCACATAAATTGAAAATACCGTAAAGGCGTTCTTCATCACTTATAAGGCGCGCGACAATAACACCTTCATTGGCATTATTTAAAATCGAAAAAGTATGAACATCTTTAAAGATCGGATACTTTTTCATATCTACTAATTGTTTAATAAATTTATAAAATTCTTCATCTTTAATCTCTAAATCAACTTTATCAACATCAAAAAGGGTTGGACGATGTTTGGCTTTCATCTCTTGACCAGCGTAAAGAAAACCAACACCATTTTGGAAAAAGGACCATGCGGTAACATTACGGAGTACTAATTCATTTTTGCAAAGATCATTGATGCGGGAAGTATCATGATTTTCAATGGTGCGAATTTTTAAATAACCAAGTGGATAGTTTGCTTCTTGATACCGGACTAAATCTAAGTATGCATTTAATGTGCCATTTCCCTCTAAATAAGCTTTAAATGAAGGATAGACATCATAGTCATAAAGAATATCAAAGGCACGGTACATTTCAAGATCACTATGTCCCACATGATTATTAGCATTTAAAAAAGTAAGAAAATGGGGTTCGACTGATTCACTTAGCCAGATTAAGTCTTGATCAACTTTATCTAATTCTTCTCGAATATATTCCCAAAAAGCAATTGGCACGAGCGGGGCAACGTCGGCCCGGTAGCCATCAACGCCAATATTTGCCCAGTACACGAGCATGTCTTTCATATATACCCAAAGATCTTTATTGTTGTAATCTAAATCAATAATGTCACTCCAGTCGCCGATCTTATTGCCAAGTTTACCGTTTTTATAAAAGTAAAATTCCGGGTGTTCTTTTAGTAATACTGCATCAGGGCTCGTGTGATGTAGAACAATATCAATCATAACTTTGAAGCCGAAAGAATGCACGGCATGAAGGAAAGATTGAAAGTCTTCTAAAGTGCCTAATTCTGGGTTTACTTTGTAATAATCCTTAATGGCATAAGGGCTTCCTAACGTCCCTTTCCGGGCAATTTCGCCAATGGGATGAATGGGTAATAAATATAAAATATCGACTCCCAGGGCTTTTATCCGTGGTAAGTCACTTATTAGGGCAGTGAATGTCCCTTCTTTCGTATGATTACGGACATAGATTTGGTAGATTGTTTGGTTTTTTAAATATAATTTTCTTTTCATACTATTAGTGTAACAAATAAAAAGACTATTTTCTTGGAGGAAAAAAGAAAACCGCCCTTCGGCGGATACAATTTAATGGTGGAGCCGGCGAGGATCGAACTCGCTACCTCTTCCATGCCATGGAAGCGCTCTCCCAGGTGAGCTACGGCCCCATAATTGCTTGTTTATATTAATACTATTTCTGACTATTGTCAACTGATTTTATTTAACGGAGTTTTATCTTTATCGCTAACACTCCGTATTTATTTATTAAGGCATCGCTGTAATATTTATTCATATCTAAATAAGAGGCATTATCTTTCGTTTTATATCCCAAAACTTCAGGATCAAAAGCATTATAAAGTTCTTTAAAACTTGGAAAAGTCCTTAGTTGAATAACTTCAGCAGTAATGGTTTCTTCACATCTATTATTTTTAAAAACAATGAAATCACCAATTTGGATTAACTTGCGCTTTTCGTCAAAAAGTCGCATTTCAATACGTTTAGTTCCCTCTTTTATTAGAAGGAAGGGTTCATTATGTAAATTTAGATAGTGGGTTTTCATAAAAAATGGCGCGCTAGGGAGGATTCAAACCTCCGACCTACCGCTTAGGAGGCGATTGCTCTATCCACTGAGCTACCAGCGCACTAAGTTAATAATAACAAAAATAACGCAATAAGTAGTAGAATATAGGCATGCAAAAAGCCAATATTATTAAAACATTTCAAAAATATCTTAATACTAAAGATGTAACGCTCACCTATATTGAAAGATTTCTGGGGGGAATGAGTAATTACACTTATCACGTCATCGTTAATGGTCAAGACTATGTGATTCGAATCGCGAATAAAGACGGCAAAGAGTATGTAAGTTATGCTGGCGAAAAACTTCATCTTTTTCTTTTAGAACCCTTTAATATTACAAGCAAAACATTATTTTATGATACAGAAACCGGGCACAAGATTAGTGAATATTTACCAGGACAAAACATTACGTCAACTTTAACTGAGGACGATTATATTGGCGTGGCAAAAGCCTTACACACCCTTCATGACTTACCGATTGAAGGCCTGGATTATGATGAAATTAATCGCTTAAAGCGTTATGAAAAACCAATAAAAAGCGACTTATCGGACACATACTTTTCCCTTAAAAAATACTGGATTAATGAATTTAAGGCCGTTTATGCGGCATTTCCCAAAGTTTTTACCCATGGCGATGCTCAACGTTCAAACATTGTTAAACATGAAGCAACTTATACTTTGGTCGATTTTGAATTCGCCGGCAATAATGATCCCTTCTTTGATATCGCTAGTTTTGGCAACATTAGTTTCAATGATAGTTTAAATTTACTAGACTATTATCTTGGGCGCAAAGCAAAACCATATGAAATAAGAAGAGTGATGTTTTATCGCCTCTTTCAAGTATTACAGTGGCATGTGGTCGCTCTAGCAAAACACATGAAGGGTCAAAGTGAAAAACTCCATATTGATTTTAAAAAATATAGCGATCATTACCTTAGTTTTGCTCAAGAACTTAGTGACAAAATAAAAGCACTACCGGTTAAGTAGTGCTTTTTATTAATAAATAAGATAGATTATTCTAACTCTGCAGTAGTGTCTTCTAATTCCATCCGTTGCCGACGGCGAGCTTTCTTTTCTTCAATAAGTTCCGCTTTTTGCCCGTTTACCGCAAGGGTGATGGCGCTTGCAACTGCGCTTAGGACTAATAGTAAACTACCAAAGACAAGGAAAGTCATTTTCATCGTCCGCGCGAAGTTATTGTTTGCGACCCGAATAACGTTATTAACATTACTTAGGCTCATGCCGACAAAATCTAAGACAATAAGGGTGAGACCACCAAGAGCAATAAGCCCAAATAAAACATAAAGAATTGTTTCTAACGTTTTTTGCTTTTGATTTAACATAAGTTCCTCCTAGTTGAAACTAACAATCGAGACCGCATAACCATCGACACCAACGTGCGTCATCAAGATTGGTTCAATCCGATTTGTCATATTTAAGACAATTTGCGGCCAACGTTTTTTAATTATATCATGGACGGCAATAAATATATTGTCATCTGGGTGATAACTAAATAAGTTAACATAAACATGTTTGAACTTTTCGACAAAACCAGCAAGTTTATTCATAATAATATCAATTGTTTTAGAACGGTTGCGATTTTGTCCGACCACTTTAAGTTCACCTTGCGAGAATTCAACTAATGGTTTAATTTTCAGGGCAAGACTAATAAAATATTTTAAGCTACTTAAACGACCACCTTTATGGAGATGTTTTAAGTCATTTAGTTCAAATAAAACGGTGTTTTGATTGACGCGGGCTTCTAAGGCGGTCATTAATTCACTAGCACTTGGGTCAGTATCTAAGACACTTTCTAAAGAACGGATTAAGACATCTTGACCAATTGAGCCGTAAAGGGAATCATGGATAAAAGTTTTTGCTTTCCGTTCAGGGGTTAAAGCATCGCGTCCCATTTCCGCGACACTGAAGGTTGCGCTGATTTTACTTGATAAAGAAATAACGACGACTTCTTCATAACCTCTATCAAAACGTTCATTAATTGCTTCTTCAAAGTCATATGGGGATGGTGAACCACTTTTAACACTTTTATAGGTTAAAAATTCTTCTCTAAATTTGTTTTCATCTAAATCCATTGAACGGAAATTTTCACCATTGATGGCGACATTCAAGGAGACAAAACCAATGTCATATTTTTTAATGTTTTCTTCGCAGATTACTGCGGTGGAATCAAAAAGAATTGCTACTTTTCTCATATTTTAGTTACGCTAAATCCTGAGGATTTTTCCTTTCTTGTTCTTTGTCGTGAATACGGTGTTCTTCGACAAGGGGAATTAAGACCGCTTGTAATTTTTGTTCAGAGTCACGAACTGCTCCGAAGGTTGTTTCGATAAGTTCTTCAAAAACTTGTGGGAATGTTTTGCCAGCGTCTAAATCACGTTGGCCGGCGATTTGTTCAATAAAAGCATTCACTTGATCAGTCATATGCTTGTATGTTGTATTTTTAACTTTGTTATATTTAGCAAGGAAGCGAATTAAATTAATGACCCGAACGATGTCTTCATTAATAAATTTCGCCACTGGATTATCTGGGGTATTGTTTTGCGCTCGTGCTTCACTATATTCTTTGAATAGTTTTACTAAATCATTCGCTAATCCGTAATGGGCAAGCGAACGATAGAAATATTCTTCAGCATCGACTAAGGCGATTAATCGTGGATCAAATGCTGGATCATTTTTGGTGTTAATAAGAAATCCGGCCAAGATATCTAACATTGTTTGATTAATACCAAGGGCCATTTCGTAAACTCTTAAATGTTGGGAAGCATCAACTTCCACAAAATCACCAACAACACGGAAAATGCGTGATTCTGGTGAATATACTTCCATTTCAAATTCATTTAAATTGCTGACGAGTTTATCAGCTTTGTCCTTATTTTGCGAGACAAAAAACGCAAAAGGGGTTCCTTCTTGGCGGAGTAGTTTAAAACTTTCGGCGCGATTTAAGTAAGCGTCTTTACTAAATTTACGGTCGCCTTTAGGCGCTAAGTAACCAAGTGAATCACGGATAAGGATTGACACTTGATATATTCCGAAGATATGGAGTGCTAAGTTTGTCATAATATGTACCTCTTTTTATTATATATGTTTTTCTAAGTGATGGAATCGTCTGATGATTGTTTTGGCGTATTTACGAACCTTTTTATGGGCATGTTTCATACAAAAGGAATTATCATAGAAGGCATGAAACATTGATATATCGTTCCCGGAATCGCCGACTACGTAGACATTACTGCGTTTAATATCATTCGCAGCAATATACTTTTCAATTCCGTTGGCCTTAGAAACTCCCGCGGGAGTGATCTCAATAAATCCGCCAGTCCAACTCGCTTCAAATTGATCTTTATAATGTTCCCTTAAATAACGGTTCGCGTTACTAGCGATTTTTATTCCTCGTTTGGAAATACCAAAGAATATCATTAATTTGTACACTTGTCCGCTTTGAATTTCTTCAAGAAACTCTTCATTTGAGAACTGATAGTCTTCGGCATAGTTACCAAGCGTCCAATAATAAAAGCGATAGAAGTTTTCAATAAAACGACCAACCGGCGGGACATTGATTAATAAAGGATAATTTCGGGAAATAAGCATCGTCCCTAAAACAGGAAAAAGTGACTTTAAATCAAAAAGCATCTTCTCAATGGGAAAATCAAGAAAGTGTTCATTAATCACTTTACCACTACTAATTGTATAGGCACCATTCATGCCAATGACATCAACATCGTGTCCAAGTTTATCAATTACTTTTTGCGCAAAACGTGGACTTCTGCCCGAAACTAACACGACCTTATTTCCGTCGGCAATAAAACGGTCGATAAACTTTACATTCTTCGTAGCAATGAGTTTTTTTCGACGTTTGGGATGGAACAATGTTCCATCAAGATCAGTAGCAAGGAGTTTAATTTCTTTTTCCATACAAAATATTATACATTATAATTTTTAATTATAAAAAATAAAGAAAAGGCTAGTTGAACTAGCCTTTAAATAATTAATCCTAAAATTAGGTTACTTTATTTTATTTTCCGCTTGAATAATTCCATATCCTCCGTCATTTCTGACATAGAGGAGCGAGATTAAATTATCTTCAGCATCGAGATAAAGATAGAATTTATGACCCAATGCTTCCATCCGGGTAATTGCGTCATCAAGATGCATAGGTTCAAGGAAAATCGATTTCATCCGCACGACTTTGCCATCATCATCAAGCGGTGCCCCTTCAAAGTTAGCAAAGGCAATAGCTTCTCCTAAACTCATGTCTTTTTTACGACTCATGCGTGTTTTTAGTTTGCGCATTTGTTGTTCAAGCGAATCAATCGCTTTATCAAATGCTGCGTATAGATCTGGGTCTTTTTCTTCGGAGCGGAAGTCAAGAAGTTTGGTAAAGATTGTGACTTCGACTTTGGCCATTGTCCGGTGTTTCGAAACAACGGCGCGACAATCAATATCATCATTAATGATAAAGTATTTGTCCATGCGTGAAAGTTTCTTTTCTAACGCATTTCTTATTGCGTCGGTTACGACGATGTTTTTGCCAACAATTTGATATTTCATTTATCAGTTCCTTTCTATCAAGAGATGGCTTCTTATTTATGTCTTTATTTTAACATGAGATAGCAGGAAGTTAAATTATTAATTCTTAGAAAGCGTTTTATTGAAGAATTTCTTTAAGTCATCAACTTTGTCAGTGATTTCCCAAGGGGTATTAATATCTGGTCGGCCAAAATGCCCTAAAGCACTTAAGTCTTTACACTTAAATGTTGGTTTACGGAGGCTAAATTCTTTAGTAATCATTCCCGGACGGCAGTCAAAATAAGTGCGAATTGCAGTGTAAATTAAGTCTAAGTCTACTTTTTCGCTACCAAATGTATCTATAAAAATACTAATTGGGCTCGGAATACCAATCGCATAACTTAATTGAATTTCTATCCGATCCGCCGCGCCGGCTGCTACTAAATTTTTGGCAATATAACGGGCATAATAGGCAGCACTTCGATCTACTTTACTTGGGTCTTTACCGCTAAAGGCACCGCCACCATGTTTTGCGTAACCGCCATATGTATCAACGATAATTTTACGACCTGTTAAACCTGTATCACCGGCTGGTCCACCGATTACAAAACGACCAGTTGGATTAATAAGGTATTTGAAGTCCGTATTTAGCCCAAAACTTTCGGCAACTTTAATCATGATTTCTTCATGAATATACTTTTTGAAAGCTTGTAAGTCGATATTTTCATCATGTTGGACACTCATTAAAATAGTATCAATCTCTTTAGTGCCATCTTCAAAGTAACGCATTGTAACTTGCGATTTCATGTCGGGTCTTGATCCAGCAAAAAGTCCATCTTTCCGCAGTTTGGTAGCAACCCGCATTAATTTATGGGCAATGACAATTGCTAAAGGCATTAAGCCTTCACTTTCATTCGTTGCATAACCAAACATAATTCCTTGGTCACCCGCCCCTTGTTCTTGCGGTTTCTTTTGATTGACACCTTGGGCGATATCAGTGCTTTGGGTGTTCATTTTAATTAATACTTGACATGTATCAGCATTAAAACCAAGTAAGTCGTTATCATAACCGACTTCTTTAATAACTTTACGGGCGATTTTTTCATATTCTGGCGTTGGGCCGTCTAAGGTGATTTCTCCCGAAATTAATAAAAAGTTCGTGGCCGCGAATACTTCACATGCGACCCGGGCGTTTTTATCAATTCGTAATGCTTCATCTAGAATAGCATCACTAATTTGGTCACAGATTTTATCAGGATGCCCTTCACTAACGGATTCACTTGTAAATAAATAAGATTTTTTCATAATAATACCTCCTTTAATAAAAATACC
>CALAWM010000065.1 GCA_937895315.1 uncultured Caryophanales bacterium
CCTTCATCCTTCGGGGCGGTAAGTGAATTTTTTTACGACCGGATAAATAATCACCAGTTAACGACCGGGGATTATTCATTACGTCTTCAAGGGAGCCGCTTACTACAACTTCCCCACCATGCACACCGGCTCCTGGACCAATATCAACAATATAATCGGCACTTCGAATGGTATCTTCATCGTGCTCGACAACAATTAAAGTATTACCTAAATTAACCATATCTTTTAAGGCTTGGATTAATTTATCATTATCGCGTTGGTGAAGACCAATACTTGGTTCATCAAGTACATATAAAACTCCAGTTAATTTCGAACCAATCTGGGTCGCTAACCGAATCCGTTGCGCTTCACCGCCCGATAAAGAACTACTGGAACGCGCTAAAGTTAAATAATCAAGACCGACTTTAATTAAAAAAGTTAGGCGATGGTCAATTTCCGTTAACACAAGTTGACTAATCGTTTGATCAGTAACACTAAGTTTTGCTTTTGTTTCTTCAAGAAACGCTTTTAAGTCACCAATTTGCATAACCGTTAGGTCATAAATACTTTTGCCGTTTATTTTCACGGCTAAAGCTTGTTCGTTTAAACGTTGACCTTTACAAGCGGTACACGTCGTATCACGCATGAACTTTTCATAATATTCACGCATTTGATCACTGACCGTTTCTTGATACAGCCGTTCAATTCGTACTTTGATGCCTTCAATCTTCCCTTTACGGTGAATTGTATTGCCGTTCACGGTCACAATTTTAAAATCATGATTAATCGGACTACCATTTAAAATAAGGGCTTTATGTTCTTCATTTAATTCTTTAAACGGAACATGAATCGGGATTTTATAAAACTCACATAATTTAATAAATTCTTGCCATTCAATGTTTTGACTACCGACAATGTTTTTATGGTATTCGACCGCCCCTTCCGCCAAACTCATGGTTGGATCAGGGACTAAAATATTAACATCAACTTCGCGTTTAATGCCTAAGCCGCGACATTCCTTACAAAAACCCATCGGCGTTAAAACTGAAGAGACGGGGTTCAAGACGCGGGACACTAAAGCCACAAATATGGCAAGAATTATGGGCCGAGAACATTACTTCTTCATCATTAAGTAATAAGGTAATATAACCATGACCATAATCAAGCGCGGTTTTGATACCTTCAAAGATACGTGACCGATTTTCGTCTTTTAACACAAGGCGATTAATAACTAAATCAATATCATGCCGTTTATTTTTATCTAAATCACCAATTTCATCTAAAGCTTTAATTTCCCCATTTAAGCGAATACGCACAAAACCTTCTTTAGCAATCTTCACTAAAGTATCTTTGTGACTCCCTTTTTCGGCTTTAACAAGTGGGGCTAAAATTTGCACTCTTGTTTTTTCCGGATATTCAAACACTTTATTTAAAATTTGTTCGGGGGAGAAAGATAAAATCGGAATATTGTGGGTCGGACAATAAGGCACGCCAATCCGCGCGAATAAAAGCCGGAAATAATCATAAATGTCAGTAATGGTCCCATTGAACAAAAGTCAACGGTGGACCGCGGGTTATTACTCGTTGACTTTTGTTCAATGCTAATTGCCGGACTTAGTCCTTCAATCGAATCAACATCGGGTTTTGCAACACTTCCTAAAAATTGTCGGGCATAACTACTCAAACTTTCGACGTAACGCCGTTGCCCTTCGTTATAAATTGTATTTAAGGCTAAAGTACTTTTGCCACTTCCGGATAGACCAGTAAAAACGACCAATTTGTTTTTGGGAATGGTGACATTAATGTTTTTAAGATTGTTGTCCCGAGCACCTTTAATAATAATGTAATCTTTTTTATTCATACCCTTTATTTTAACCTATGGTTAGTCCTTTTCGTATAAAAATGACTTTAATTTCTTTATCGTTATCAAATTTAGAAAAATAATCTATAATATCACTAGTCGGGACGTAGCACAGCTTGGTAGTGCGCTACCTTGGGGTGGTAGAGGTCGTGAGTTCAAATCTCATCGTTCCGACCATTTTTTTATTTTAAAGCGAATTGCACAAATAAAAAACCTCGGATTTAACTCCGAGGTTTTCTTTTAATTAATTAATGTTTATTCAAACTTTTTAAGTCTTAAGTAGCGTTTTTCCGCTTCTTTTTCCGACTTCGTAAGTAAGAATTCGGCATTTTCTGGATTAACGGTTGGTAATTGACTAAACCGTGTTTCACCCATCACGAATTCACGGAATTGGGTGTAATCTGGTTCTTTCATATCCCACGTTAATGGTGATTTGCCTTCGGCTTCAAGTCGTGGATCATAACGGAAGATTGGCCAATAGCCGCTGGCGACCGCTTTCTTTTCCACACTGATATGGTTACTTAAACCACCTTTAATCCCGTGTTCAGTACATGGGCTGTAGGCGATAATTAAGGATGGTCCGTTATAACTTTCCGCTTCACTAATGGCGCGGATCGTTGCTACTGGGTTAGCACCAAGGGCGACTTGGGCGACGTAGACATCACCATAAGCCATGGCCATCATTGCTAAGTTTTTCTTGGCACCAGTTTTACCGCTGGCGGCAAATTTAGCAATTGCCCCAGTTTGCGTTGCTTTACTCGCTTGTCCACCAGTATTACTATAAACTTCGGTGTCCATTACTAAGACGTTGACGTTGGCACCACTTGCTAAAACGTGATCTAAACCACCATAGCCAATGTCATATGCCCAACCATCACCACCGATGATCCAGACTGATTTATCAAGGATATCATCTTTGTATTTGAGTGCTTCTTTAATGCCAGCATCTTTTGATTTTTCAATTAATGCGACAAGTTCTTTAACATAAGTCCGTACTTCTTTACGGGCAGTTGGGGCGGCAATGTATTTTTCAAGTAAGACTCTTAATTCTGGTTCAACTTTATCTAAGGCTTTTTGGAAGATGTCTACGATCAGACTTAATTTATAGTCATTTGCCATCCGCATACCAAAGCCATATTCAGCGTTATCTTCAAAGAGACTATTACCCCATGCGACCCCTTCACCATCTTTATTAGTCGTAAATGGTGTTCCCGGAACACTACCGCAGTAGATTGAACTACAACCGGTGGCGTTAGCGACTAACATATCTTGACCAAAGAGTTGGGTAATAAGCCGGTAGTATGGCGTTTCACCACAGCCGGCACAAGCACCGCTAATTTCCATGTGTGGCATTAAGAAGCCAACACCTTTTGGCGTCGTAAGTGGGAATTTATCACTCTTATAAGTAACATGTTTATATAAGTAATCTGCGGCCGGTTCATATTGGTATTCACCTTTGGCGTCAACCATTTCCAGCGCTTTTTTACCGCCCTTTCCAGGACAGGTGACGACACAGAGTCCGCAGCCAACGCAGTTCATTGAAGAAACTTGAATGCGGAATTTAAGTCCGGCAACGGTTGGTCCCATTGCTGGTAAGACGTCATCTTTAACGTTTTCTGGTAAGCCGGCAACTTCTTTTTCGTCAAGTAAGAATGGACGAATGGTCGCGTGTGGACAAACAAGACTACAGGTATTAGATTGAATACAATTTTCTTTAGTCCAGTGTGGAACCATACTGGCGATCGAACGTTTTTGTCTGAAGGTGATGTCATTTGTCATCGTACCATCAAGTAAATCCCATTCCATGAAGGTGGAGACTGGTAAGTCATAACCTTCTAAGTTATCAATTGGGTTAACGTATTCATCAAAGTATTTATCGCCTAGTAATTGCCCCACTTTATGTGGTTTTAAGTTAATCCAACTTGGATCAACGGCGACTTCTTTAACACCGGCTGCGCCAGCGTCAATCGCGGCAAAGTTTTGTTCAACAATTTCATCACCTTTACGACCATAGGTCTTTTCGGCATATTCTTTCATTAAATCAAGAGCTTGTGAATAAGGCATAATGTCTTGATTTAAATAGAAGAATGACGATTGTAAGATGGTGTTTGTGTGGCGACCCATCCCAAGTTCTTGGGCGATTTTATTCGCATCGATGATAAACATCTTGGCGTTTCTTTTCGCTAAGCCGTATTTGACCCGGTTTGGTAAGGCGTTAATTAATTCTTCACCAGTTAAGGATGTATTAAGTAAGAATGTTCCGCCCTTACGAAGGTGACGAATCATATCAAATTTATATAAGTAACTATCTTGTGAGGCACTGATAAAACCAGCGTTTTCGACATAATATGTTGAGTGAATTGGTTTTTTGCCAAAACGTAAGTAACTTCTTGTTGGTCCGCCGGCTTTCCGTGAGTCATAGGCAAAATAAGCTTGGGCGTATTGGTTGGTGGCGTCACCAATGATTTTAATACTTGATTTATTGGCGCTAACGGTTCCATCACTTCCTAAACCATAGAATAAACATTCAGTATGACCATTATCAATATGATATTCATCATCAAATGGCACACTTAATTTGGTGACATCATCATGAATACCGATGGTAAATGAATGCCATGGATTATTGTCTAAGAAATCATAGACTGCTTTAAGGTGTTTTGGTTGGGTGTCACGGCTACTAATACCATAACGTCCACCAACGATGACATCAACTTTCCGCCCTTGTTGTTTTAAGGCAGTTAAGACGTCAACATAAAGTGGTTCACCAACAGCACCCACTTCTTTAGTACGATCTAAGACGGCAATCTTTTTAACGGATGCCGGAATAACACTTACTAAATGTTTAGCGCTGAATGGGCGGTATAAGTGAACTTTGACAAGACCAAGTTTTTCACCTTTTTTATTTAAGTCATCAACTACTTCTAAGATTGCTTCGGTAACACTACCCATTGCGATAATAACTTTCGTTGCTTCTGGGTGTCCATAATAAACAAATGGAGCATATGTTCTGCCACTTAATTTACTGGCTTTTTCAAAGTAATTAACGGCGACATCTAAGACGTTCCGGTAATGTAAGTTTTGCGCTTCTTTACCTTGGAAGGCGATGTCATCATTTTCCGCTCCACCGCGGGTTACTGGGTTAGTGTGTGGATTAAGTGCTCTTTTTCTAAAGTGCGCAACTTTATCTTCGGGTAAAAGTTTTTTCCATTCCGCATCATCAATGATTTCGATGTTTTGAATTTCGTGGGAAGTTCTAAAACCATCAAAGAAATGTAAGACTGGGGCACTCGCGTCAATCGCGATTAAGTGACTAACGTGGGCAAGATCAGCAACTTCTTGGACACTATGGCTCACAACCATCGTGACCCCGGTTTGCCGTACTGCGTAAATATCTTGGTGATCACCAAAGATACTTAATGAACGTGAGGCAATACTTCTTGCGCTAACGTGAAGAACAGCAGGTAAAAGTTCTCCCACCCATTTATAAATGTTTGGAAGCATGAGTAATAAACCTTGAGAAGCAGTATAAGTTGTTGCTAGTGCGCCCCCTTGTAAAGCACCATGGACAGCACCGGCCGCCCCCGCTTCACTTTGGAGTTCGGTCACTTTAACTTTGCTGCCAAAATAGTTTAATTTGCCTTGTGATGAAAATAAATCAACAAGTTCTGCCATCGGTGAAGATGGCGTAATTGGATAAATAGCCGCAATATCAGTATATAAATAACTGACCCGCGCTGCGGCGGCGTTCCCGTCTAGTGAGACAAAGGATTTTTTAATAGCCATAATTGACCTCCATAAATAATCTACTGTCTTATTATAAATAATAAGCGCTTCCATTGTAAGCAATGTTGTAAAAAGAAGGGAAAATTTACCGATATGTAAGACAGTGTCAAAAAAATAAAGAAAAAACTCCCGATTAACGAGAGTTTGTTGTTTTCTTGGTAGACCGTACAGGATTTGAACCTGCGACCCGTTGATTAAGAGTCAACTGCTCTGCCAACTGAGCTAACGGTCCATATCGGCTTATTTATTATATACTTATCTCATCATATTGCAAGAGAAAAAACCCCGGGTTTCCGGGGTTTCTTTAATTCGTTTTTATGATGATTAGGCTAAGGTTAACATGCCTTCGAATTGGAATGGTCCGAAGTTTAACACGCCGCCGTAC
>CALAWM010000066.1 GCA_937895315.1 uncultured Caryophanales bacterium
AAAATTCACATGGCCATCAAAAGTAAAAATAATTATTTACACTGAAAAATCAGACAAAATAAATTTATATAAAATCAAGGAGGAAAAATGAATGTCTTATAGGAACAAAACTTATGTCGCTTTTGATGGTGATAGAGACATAAAATTTTATAATTTGATGAAGGCATGGAAATCAAATGATCGTATTGAATTCGATTTTCATGATGCTCACGATTTAAATTACGCACGTGACTCGTCAGAAGAAGAGTCGATCAAGAGACAACTTCGTGAAAGAATGCAAAACTCTAAAATCTTCCTTTTACTTGTGGGTACTAATACTAAATATTTAACCAAATTTGTTAAGTGGGAAATTGAGTCAGCGATTCGAAGAGATCTTCCAATAATAGTTGTGAATCTAAACGATAAAAGAAGCAAAGACAATAGTTTATGTCCATCTTCATTAAATGGCATCTTGTCTATTCATATCCCATTTAGAAAAGAGATTATCCAGTATGCAATTGATAATTGGCCATCTTTACACGAACAACATAAAGAAAAAGAAGAAACTGGAGCTTATCATTATAAAGATAGCGTTTACACGAGTTTAGGGCTATAGATATGTCGCATCGCTGTTTCATTAGTTTCAAAAAAGAAGACTCTTTTTACATAAAAAGAGATTATTAAAAGGCTTGGGAAAGAACGGATTGTTAGAAAAGCAATAGACAAATGGATGGATTGATTCTATAAACTGGTTTGAATTACTATCTGTGTCCAAATACCAGAAATAACACTATATTTATATTATATAAAGAATAATGCGTATGTTTTACCCTTGAAATGAGAAAAACAAGGGAGTTAACACCGAAAGCATTAAATTAATGTAGGAAAAATGTGAAAATCCTAGTTAATTTGATAACTTAGCGTCTTTCTTTCCTAACCACAACATATAGTTTCCGTGAAACGGCAATAACTCGTAAAAAAGGACACTTTTCTTAATGTCAACCTTGATTTTCCTAACCACAACAAAAAAGGACACTTTTCTTTATTATGTTTAAAATGCGAATTTTTGTTTCAAGCGTTGCCCCATTAGAGAAAAAAAGACCTTAGGGTCTCTTTTTTTATGGGGCGACACGAAGGAATATGTTAGAAAACATCATTTTCTTAACTATTTATCACTGAGGTAACAATAATGGGAAAAAATAATGGTCATGAAAATGAAATGCAAATAATTAGTGAACTTAATGGTAAACAAATTACTGAATTGCCAAAACACTTTTCATGGATAAGTAGAATATTTTCCAATTTAGAAGGTTCTTTAGTTGTAACTAAATTGAATAACGAGCAAAAGGCGGATATTTCAATACGGATTGGAAAAGAAACCAGGTATATTTCGATTAAAAGTGGCGATTTGAATTCATTTCACTCGGAGGATATTTCCCTTTTTATTCCTTTTTTACGTTCAATTGGGGTTAGTGAAAGCACACTAAAAACAATTGTTTTCTTCCATTATGGCGACAAAACATTAGACGGGTCTGGTTTCATTCGTTATACTTCTGAGGAACTAAGAAAAACCCATCGTGAATACTTTAAAATTGCCAGTAAAGAACTTGGTCAGGAACATATTATGAGGGCAGTAATTGAAAGATGCATAATTAAAGGACGTTTTAATGATAATTATCCAGTAGATGGAATATATTATGGAACTATTTCAGATGGTCACTTTATTAATACTGTTTCGGTATATAAAATATTACTTCGAAAAAAGTATCAAAAACATAATGGAACAATTAATTTCGGTCTTCTAAGTTATCAACCAGGAAGCAGAAATTTATGGGGAGATCCTGGAACCGAAATAAAAAGAAGTCGCTGTGAAATTAAGTGGCGTAGTTTTAAGGCGGATATTATAAACTTTTTAAAATTCAAAAGTAATAGTTATACATCTAATCCAAAGGGAAAATAATAGAAATATCGTATAATACAATTCTTTATTTTGTGGATAAATTTTGCACAATTTAAACATAAGAAGCAATAAAATAGTAATTTTGATAATTTGTTTTGTTGGCTAAATTACGTCATGCTATAATCCTTACGAGGTGAAACAAATATATGAATATTTCTAATGAAAAGAAAATGAATCCCGGACCACTTGGGTTACTTGGTTTTGGTCTATCAACTATATTGCTTAACATTCATAATTTAGGAGTTAATTCTCTAAATACAGTCATTCTTGCGATGGGTATCACTCTTGGTGGCCTTGCCCAAGTAATTGCCGGAATTTTGTTTTTAAAAGAGAAAAATACCTTTAAGGGAACAGCATTTACATCTTATGGACTTTTCTGGTTTTCCCTTGTTTTAGTTTGGATTTATAAACCAGCCGACGTTAATGTAGGTAGTAGTTTTGACTTGGGATTAAATCTCTTACTATGGGCAATTTATTCATTAGTAATGTTTAGTGCAACTTTTCGTCAAAATTTAATTACGCGTATTGTCTTCGGATTAGTAACTATTTTGTTTTCATTATTAGCTATTGGTCATCTAGCAAATTTACCCCTTATCATCAATATCGCCGGTGGTGTTGGCATTCTCGCAGGAATTAGTGCATTTTATGATGCTGCCGGACAAATTGTTCATGAAGAGTATGAAAAAAAGTTCCTTCCATTCTTCTAAATAGTTACTGATCTCCTTTTCAAAAAGACTTGGTCTGACCAAGTCTTTTCTTATGATGTTAATGGGTGGACTTTCTTATTTTTTGGGGTGAAGTCCCATAGTACTTTTTAAATACTCTAGAAAAATAATGACAATTTGGTAGATTAACTTCATCACATATTCGATTGATAGGCATATTCGTGTTCATAAGGAGTCCATATGCTTTTGACAACCTATATCGGGTGATGTAATTGTAAAGAGAGTACCCGGTTTCTTTTTGAAAGAGGTTTGAAAGGTAATTAGGATGATAGGAGAAGGACTCCGCAATTTGTGTATTGCTAATCTTCTTTTTATAGTTTTGCTGAATGTATTTTATGACATCGCTTATAATTGCCCCATAAGAATTGGAAAGTAAGTCGTTAATATAACTTGCAGTTAAAATTAAAACTTGGAGTAAGGCTGAACGAAGTTTAATTTGTGAATGATTCAAGTTGTCCTTATATATATCGACAATTGATGCCAAAAGTTCATTAACTTGTGGTAAAAATTTAATATAGATAATGTCATTAAATGCTTCAAAATCATCAAATTCCACTTTTTCAAGAATAGCATCAATTTTAAATTTTTGTTCACTTGAGGGTACTATGGGAGTAACGATATGACTATTTTTATTAGTGTAATCAAAGTTACAAGTCATGACCACAAAGTCTTCGCCTTCTTCGGGAATTGCTTTATATGTATGCCCAGATTGCCAAAGGACAAAGGAGTAAGGTTCTAAAGGAAATTCACGATTATCAATGTAGAGTGTCCCCTTCCCTTTTATACAATAAAAAATCCGATGATCAAAACTAACAATATTTGTCCTAAGAAATAAAATTTCTCGCGAAAAATTTTGGCGGGCGGCAAAACGGACAAAGGGGTAAATGTCATTAAATTTCATACTTCCATTATATACTATTTTAAAAATATGAATGATTATTCATTTAGTTACACTTTTTTTCGTTGTTTTTTAATAAGATAATCATAGATACGACATTATTGTTTTTTTTCAAAATATTTCGGTTATTTATTTTGTGCAAATTTTCATTTACTTTATTCATTTTCACACGCGTAAGAGAATTATATAATATAGATGTAGAAATATTTTGCACATAATTGCATACGAGGTACAGCTTATGAAAAAACTTAAATTGTATTCTTATTATTTTCCAAACTGGCATGAAGATAAAAGAAACAATGTTTGGCATGGAAAAGGATGGACTGAATGGGAAGTTTTAAAAGTTGCTAAAGCACGCTTTCCTGGCCATAATCAACCATTAGTGCCAATGTGGGGTTACGAAGATGAAAGTGACCCAGTAGTGATGGAAAAGAAGATCAAGACCGCCCTTAAATACGGGATAGATGGATTCATCTTTGACACTTATTATTACGCCGATGGACCATATCGTGAACGTTGTATTCAAGAAGGTTTCCTAAAAGCAAAAAACTTTAAAGATATGGAATTTGCCATCATGTGGTGTAATCATGATGCAATCTATGCTCATCCATCACCCCGTAACATTATTAGCCCGGTATTAAAGTCTGGGGTTGTTACTGAAGAAGACTTCATTCGGATTACGGATGACTTTATCGAAAAGTACTTTCATTACCCTAACTATATTAGGGTTGACGGAAAGTTACTGTTTGCGATCTATAATGTTGAAAAACTTATTCGTGAGTTCGGTGGCGTTGATGAATGTGTGCGCATATTTAATGATTTGCGTAAGCGCGTGCGTGATAAAGGTTTAGGAGAAATCCACCTTGCCACGGTCTCCGCGATCATAGAAGATATTACGAAAGACAAAAAAGAAATTAATAAAATTCTTAAATCGGTGGGTATTGATGAAAGTCTTCGTTATTGGTGGCCAGTCAAATATGATGATGACCGCCTTACAGTGGAATATGAAGATTTTATGGAAGCCGGAATTGCTGCAACACGGGAAGATATCGAAGTTTATGATATTCCAACTGTTTGTCATGTAATGACGGGAACAGATCAATCACCACGGACAATTCAATCTGAAGTATATGAAAACCTAAATATATACCCATGGTATGCAATTGTTGTAAATAATACGCCAATTTTATTTGAAAAGGCATTTAAAGCCATTCGTGAAATTGCTTTAAAAGAATCAAAAGGAAACTTTATGACTTGTGTTTGGAATGAATGGACGGAAAGCAATTACTTAGAGCCAACTATGGGGCTAGGATATAGTTACCTTGAAGCTATAAAAAAAGTATTGGATGAGGAGAAATAAAAATGTTTGAACGTACTTATAAACGTCACGCAAAAATCGCTCTTTTTGCGGTCGGCCATCCTGTCTACTGGGATCAATTTCCTGGTTTACTTGAAAACTTAAATGGTTTTCATGAGGTTGTAAAAGACAAAATTTCTGCAAATGAAGTGGAAATTGCTGACTTTGGGATGGTTGATTCATCGATTAAAGCTTTTGAAGTCGCTAAAGAAATTAATGCATTTGGTGCAGATATTATTATGTGTAACATGGTGACATACGCGACAAGTAGTGTCTTTACTCCAATCTTACAAAATACGAGAATCCCGATTGTCCTTTTAGCATTACAACCGCTTGATGCCATGGATTATATGAAAGCAAATACTTTCATGCAATTGGAGAATGACTCAATTTGTTCAGTCCCGGAATTTGTCTCTGTTTCAATTAGATTTAATCATAAAGTATCAGACGTTATTATCGGAACCCTCCATAATGATAAGGAGGCCGAAAAAGAAATTAGTGATTGGTGCAATATAGCAAAGGTTTTAAATGGACTTAAAGGAGCCCGTTTAGGAATGATGGGACACATCCTTGAAGCAATGTATGATATGCATACTGACCCCGCAATGATTGCAAAAACATTTGGTGTTCACACCCCATTATTAGAGATTGATGATTTGGTCGAATGCTATGAAGAAGTTACCGAAAAAGAAATCCAAGATTTAATTAAGGTTATTAATGAAGAATTCTTAATGCCTGATCCAGTAAGTGATCCGCTTACGAGCAAATTGACTAAAAGTGATTTAGAAGAAGCTGCACGTGGTGCCGCCGCCCTTAATCGCCTTGTTGCCAAACATAAACTTAATGGCTTAGCATATTTTTATAAAGGTAATGAAGGAACAATTCAAAGAAGAGTCGTTAATTCTCTCATTGTTGGTAATTCAATTCTCAATGCTGAAGGGATACCGATGTCAGGCGAATATGATATTAAGACCAATGTGGGGATGTTTATAATGGATCGCCTAGACATTGGTGGTTCTTTCGCCGAATTCCACCCATTTGATTTTAAGGATAATGCGATTTTAGTCGGACATGATGGACCCCATCACATTAAAATTGCCGAAGGAAAACCAATTCTTCGTTCCCTATCGAAATACCATGGCAAACCAGGGGGCGGTGCATCGATCGAGTTTAAAATTAAAGAAGGACCGATTACGATGCTTGGTGTTACTCAAACCGAAACCGGCGCCTTTAAATTTGTAATTGCGGAAGGATATAGTCAAAATGGCCCAATTCCACCGACTGGCAACACTAATACGCGTGGTGTATTTCCGCCAAATACGAAAGATTTCGTTAAAAGGTGGATCATGGAAGGACCAACTCATCACTTTGCGCTTGGTGTTGGCCATCACGCCCATATCATCGAAAAAATAGCAAAGTGTCTAAACATTGAAAGTGTAATAGTCAAATGAAAAAAGACCATCAATTAAATACCGTTAAAGCGACCGCTCAAGTTAGTGATGACAAGCAAGTTTTTATTGTTAAGAATGGTGGAAAAATTAAAATTACTTTTCTTGGCAATTCGATCTCTCGCCATATGCCAAAACCAGAAATTGGATGGCATCATGACTGGGGAATGGCAGCAAGTGCCAAAGAAAACGATTATGTGCACATAATGGTAGATGCATTGACCAAAAAATATGGGGCAGTTGACTATTGTGTATGCTCACTTAGTAAATGGGAGAGAGAGTATTGGAATTTGTCGATTCTTGAAGAATATCAAAAAGCAGTAGAATTCGACGCGGATATTGTTATCGTTCGCATTGCTGAAAACACATGGGGAGTACGCGACATGTTTAATGAGTTTCCACTTGCCCCCTATTGGCGAAGAATGATTAAATTCTTTACAACTCCCGCTTCAAAGATTATTGTAACTGATGACTTCTGGTCATGGAAAACGATTGATGAACCAATTCATGAAGTTTGTGAAACAGAAGGCTACAAACTGGTTAAATTAGGAGATATTGGGGCAGACCCTTTAAATAAAGCGCTTGGGGAATTTGCCCATGAAGGCGTTTCGATTCATCCAAATGAT
>CALAWM010000067.1 GCA_937895315.1 uncultured Caryophanales bacterium
GAAAAATTAAACTTGTGAAGAAGATGGGTTTTACGAATTTTAGTGTTGATTTAATTTATGGTTTGCCGGGTCAAGATCTTGATGAATTAACTAATGACATTAAGAATATATTAAAACTAAATCCGCCGCATATCTCGACTTATGATCTACAAATTGAAACAAATACGGTGGCTTTTATTAAGAAGTGGCCGAAGATTAGTGATGAAGAAAGTCGCTTAATGTATGAAAAAGTTGTTGCTACCTTACGAAATAACGGCTATAAACGATATGAAGTAAGTAATTTTGCCCGAAAAAATCATGAAAGTGTCCACAATAAACTTTATTGGCATAATCAAAACTATTACGCGATAGGGTTAGGGGCAAGTGGCTATATTAACGACAAACGCTATATGATAACGGGTGGTCTTACTAAATACTTAAAAGGTGAACGGAAAATTGTTGAAGATATCATTACTAAAGATATGTTCATTGAAGAATATTTAATGCTAAATTTACGTTTAGAAGATGGTTTTTCACTAAATGATTTTAAAAAGCGAACAGGGATTGATTTTCTAGAGAACTATCAATTACAAATTGCCTCATTGGTAGAAAAAGGACTAGTTACTTATAATAAAACACATTTTCACGTCACCGATGAAGGGATGTTACTTCTTGATCGGGTCGTTTTAGATTTAATTTCCTAAATTCCTTTACACGCTAAATATCCCGCAGTATAATATTACTATGAAAGCATGAGCAGATATTCATATAAGGGGACACTACGATGGAAATCAAAGAACAAACAATCATGAATCTCAAAGACTTTTTTAAAGTTCTTGGTGATGAAACAAGAGTAAGGATTATTTTACTATTGCGTAAAAACCCTCTTAACGTCAGTGAAATTGCCCGTCGTTTAAACATGGAACAAAGCGCGATCAGTCATCAACTGCGTGTCTTATACAGCCATCGGGTCGTCACCTACGTAAGAAGTGGTCAAGAACGGATTTATGAAATCGTTGATAACCATATTTATGAAATTCTTGCCCAAGCCAAAGAACACATTGAGGAATAACTATATGCACACTAAAAACACCAAAAAGCTTGATTGGCACAAAATTTCGTTAATTCTATATTTCATTGGTTTGATTCTATTTTTAATTGCCTTATTACCACTGATCCCAAGCGTTACTTTTATTAATGAAACAGCGGTGATGGTTTTAAACTTAGTCGCCCTTGTTTTAGCCGGACACCACGTTGTAAGTGCGGGTTTAATAAGTACGGTAACCGATAGTATTAAACATCGCCGCTTTAAACCAAATATCGACGTATTGATGGCCTTAGGTGCTGTCGGTGCGGTCATTATCGGTGACTACCGTGACGCCGCCTTATTAATCCTTATTTTCGCCGGCGCGCACTTTTTAGAAGATTACGCCGAAGCCAAAAGTAAGAAAGAAATTACCAATTTACTTAAGATTACTCCACAAAACGCTAGACTTTTAAATGAAGATGGCACAACGACAATTGTGCCAGTAAACACCCTTAAAATCGGTGATTTAGTGATGGTTCTTAATGGTGATCAAGTGCCAACTGATGGACTTATTACTAAAGGAAGCGCCGCGATTAATGAATCGATGATCACCGGTGAAAGTATGCCAAAAGAAAAAAGTGAAGGCGATGATGTCTTTGGCGGAAGTATTAACGGCAACAGTGTTTTTACGATGCAAGTTACGAAAAATAGTGATGAAACAGTCCTTGCTAAAATTCTTAAAGTCGTTAGTGAAACCCAAACTAACTTCACCAAAACCGCCACTTTTATTAAGAAATTTGAACCAATTTACGTTACAACAATCTTACTAATCGCCCCATTATTTTATTTATTAGGATATTACGTTTTAGGATGGACGGAAATTGTTCCCGGAAACGGGATGAATCTTGCCTTTAACCGCATGATTATTCTCTTTATTGGTGCCTCACCATGTGCCCTTGCCGTAAGTGATATTCCTGCCACCTTAAGTGCCTTAAGTCTCTTAGCCAAACGTGGGGTCTTATTTAAAGGCGGCGCCCCTTTAAGTTTATTCGCGGATGTAAAAGCTGTTGCATTTGATAAAACCGGAACATTAACCTATGGCAAACCAAAAGTTACAAACGTTATCTTTGTCGATAATCTTAGTGCTGAAGATAAAGAAGAAGCCTTAACGCTTTTAGTGAGTATGGAAAAACAAGCCAATCACCCGCTTGCCCACGCTTTAGTCGACCATTTTAGTGACGTAAAATCAATTGAAGTTGAAGTTGAGCATGCAATTGGCAGTGGTTTGAGTTCACATCATAACAATCGCCATTATCATATTGGTAAACCAAGTTTATTTGTCCATAGTGAACGCTGTGATCAAACAATTGAACGTTTTGCCACTGAAGGAAAAACGGTGGTCATCTTTGCCGTTGACCAAAAACCAATGATCGTTATCGCTTTACAAGATACGCCAAAAGAAAGCGCAATGGATGGTTTAAAATACTTTAATAATCACGGCATTGCGACCGTTATGATTACGGGTGATAATAAACTTACGGCCGATGCGATTGGCGCAGAACTCGGTATTAGTAAAATATACGCTAATGTTTTACCTGAAGAAAAACAAGATATCGTCAAGGAACTCAAAAAAGAATTCGGGTTAGTGGCGATGATTGGCGACGGAATCAATGATGCCCCCGCTTTAGTCGAAGCCACTTTAGGGATTGCAATGGGGGACGGGACTGATGTGGCAATTGACGTCGCTGATGGGGTTTTAGTAAATAATGATTTTGCTAAATTATCACTTACCCACGCGGTTTCGCAAAAACTAAAACGAATTGTCGTGCAAAACATTGTCTTTGCAATGGGTGTTGTCTTATTCCTAATTATTATGAATTTCTTCTTTAGAATGCCAATGGGTCTTGCCGTGGCTGTTCATGAAGGAAGTACTATTCTTGTAATTTTAAATGGATTACGGCTCTTAAAGTTTAGTGAAAAACACGTTAAAATTGGGAAAACTTCACCTAATCGCTAAATTATCAAAACTTTACGTAGTAAATAAAAAATATTTAGAAAATTAGCACTTAATCATTGACAGTGCTATTTTTCTTAGTATAATTAATTTAGCAATAAAAGTTAAAGAGTGCTAAGGAGGAGTGTATGCGATATCGAAGACGTGAATTAATCTTGAAGTATACGGTTGAGTTATTTATTAAAACCGCCCAACCCGTTGGCTCCAAGGCTTTACTTGAAAACTATAACTTAAACTTTAGTAGCGCAACGATCAGAGCGGAAATGAACGCCCTTGAACAAGCGGGATTCTTAGAAAAACCGCATACAAGCGCGGGACGCGTACCTAGTAAAAAAGGATATGAGTTCTATGTCGCAAACTTAAGAGAACGGGTTGTAAGTGATAATATTCGTCACCACATTCAAACAATTGTCGAAGAAAAGACGAAGAGTGTGGAAGAAGTTATCAACCAAACTTGTGAAATCTTAAGCCAAATGACAAATCTTGTTAGTGTTGCCCTCGGTCCAAATACAAGTGGGGAAGTACTTAAAAGTATGCACCTAGTTGCCCTAGATAAACACACTGCAACCGCGATCTTTGTCACGAATCAAGGATACGTCGAACATAAAACCTTCATTATTCCACCCAATAGTAGCATTGAGGAAATCGCCAAAGTCGTGCAAATCTTCAATGAGCGATTAATTGGCACAAAGATTAGTGAAGTAAGTGCGAAGATGGAACTGTTAAGACCATTATTGAAAGAATATGTTGTCGAGCAAGAAGTACTCGTCAACGCCTTCACTGAAGCCTTCATCCGTTACGCCCGTGACCGCCTGAGTTTATATGGTAAAGAAAGTCTACTCGAACAGCCTGAATTCATTAATGATAGTGAAAAGTTACGTAAACTCATTGCAATTCTTGATGACCCGCAAAAGTTACGTCAACTGATTGTCGGGAAAGAAGAGTTAAATATAAATATTGGTGATGCCGATGAAGACTTGAGTCTTATCAGTGCAAGTATTCAGTTACCAGGTGACCAAGTTGGGCAAATCGTCCTTGTTGGTCCGAAAAGAATGGATTACGATAACGTCTTAATGGCCTTAGAATACGTAACCGATGAATTAGAAAAATACTTTGAGATAGAAAGAGAGATTAATGATGAGTGATGATCCAAAAAAGGTTGATGGGGAAAAAGAGTTATCCCCCAAAAAGAAACATCAACAACAAATAAAGAAACTTGAAGACGAAATTGGCATCTTACAAAACGAAGTAGGCGAATGGAAAAATAAATTCATGCGCGTCCTCGCGGATATGGATAATGCCAAAAAGCAAAATGCCAAAGATCAACAATATTATCTTAAATATCGGGCCGTTCCCTTTATTGAGAAATTACTACCTTCGCTTGACATCTTCGGGTCAGTCTTACGCGCTGAAGTACAAGATCCAATCTTAAAAAATTACTTAACTGGCTTCCAATATGTCTACGGAAACCTGCTAGAAGCCTTGAAAAGTGAAGGACTTAGCGAAATCGAAGTAAAGGTAGGCGAAGCATTCAATGAAAATACAATGCATGCCCTTGAAGCAAAGTATGACCCAAGTCTTGCTCCCAACACGGTAATTGAAGTCCGCAACAATGCATTCATGTTCATTGATCGACTCATCAGACCGGCGCAAGTAACAGTCTCTACCAATGTAAAAGATAGTGAAGAAGGTGAAGCAATCGATCCTTCAACCTTAAATTAAGAAAGAAAAAGGAGAAAACCACATTATGGCAAAAGAAATTATTATCGGTATCGACTTAGGTACCACCAACAGTGTCGTCAGCTATCGTCAAGCCGATGGCCAAATTAAAGTTATTCCAAACCCTGAAGGTAAACCAACAACTCCAAGTGTTGTCGCCTTTAAACCAGATGGTGAACAAATCAATGGCGAAGCCGCCAAACGTCAAGCAGTGACCAATCCGGATACTGTATTAAGTATTAAACGTAAAATTGGGTCTAGTGAAAAAATCCGCATCCAATCACTTAAAAAAGACTTTACCCCTGAAGAAATCAGTGCCAAAATTTTATCTTACATGAAAGATTATGCTGAAAAGAATTTAGGACAAAGCATTAGTAAAGCCGTCATCACCGTTCCAGCTTACTTCAATGACGCCCAACGGCAAGCAACCAAAGTAGCCGGTGAAATTGCGGGTCTTGAAGTTGTCCGGATTATTAACGAACCAACCGCTGCCGCTTTAGCCTATGGTTTAGACAAAGAACATAACGAAAAAATCTTAGTCTTTGACTTAGGAGGCGGAACCTTCGACGTCAGTATTCTCGAAATTGGCGATGGCACCTTTGAAGTTATTGCTACCGCTGGGGATAATCACCTTGGTGGGGATGACTGGGACAATGAAATCGTTGAATGGCTTAAAAAAGAAATTGAACGCGAACATGGTCTTAAATTAACCGATAAAATGGCCATCCAACGTTTTAGAGAAGCGGCCGAAAAAGCAAAGATTGACTTAAGTCAATTACTTGAAACCACAATCAGTCTACCGTTTATTGGCATGGGCGCAAGTGGTCCAATTAGTTATGAAGGTAAATTAACAAGAGCAAAATTCCTTGATCTTACGAAACATTTACTCGCTCGTGTTGAAGAACCAATCCGCCGCGCATTAAGTGATGCGAAGATTAAAGCAAGTGACTTAGAACAAGTTATCCTTATTGGGGGATCAACGAGAATGCCAGCCGTCCAAGAATTAGTGAAGAAGATGACTGGTAAAAACCCGAACTTAAGTGTTAACCCGGATGAAGCAGTCTCTATTGGGGCGG
>CALAWM010000068.1 GCA_937895315.1 uncultured Caryophanales bacterium
CGCCTAACACAAAATATTGTCATTGATAATTTAAAAGCGGGAGACTGGATTGTTTTTGAAGTATCGGGGAAAGGCGTTGAATACGCAATTACTAATCCATTCTTTATTGCTTAAATAATATTGGTTATCTTAGGGAAACCTAAAAAAATATATAGAAAGGATAACAGGAGGAAGTATGAAAAAAAGATTTAGTTGGCTACTTATCGGTTTAGCAGTCGCCGCCTTAGGTGGTTGTAAACCCGCTCCAGCAAATGACAAGCTTGCTTGGCAATTCGAAGTCGGTGAGGATCGTGTGGAAACAGAGGCACCCGATGCGGGGCAATATTCACCAACCTACACGGTTAATCTAAAAATCGTTGGTGGAGAAGAAACAGTTTTATTTAATGGTACTGTTAAATTAAAATCCAATACGATGTGGGGCAGCGAATTCTTAAAAGCTGCCGTGACCGAAAAAGCCCTTGCCCAAGAAGGAATTGATCTCGGGTTTGTAACAACAATCGGTGATTATGTCAATAATGCTGAAGAAAACATCTACTGGATGTATACGATCAATGGCCAAACACCAGATTGGGGCGTTAATGGTTATCAAATGCGTGATAACGATTATATGCTTTGGACTTATGGCGTTGTCGACTTTAGTAAACCACCAGTTGTGGCTGAAAGAGAAACAGGCGACTGGGCGTTTGAAGTTGGGGCAGATGCTGTTACCGGCGAAGCTGAAGGTGCAACACAATATTCACCAACTTACACCGTTAATTTAAAAATCGTTGGCGGAGACAATACTGTTCTTTATAATGGAAAAGTAACTTGGAAATCATCCACAATGTGGGGCAGCGAATTCTTAAAAGCCGCTGTTACCGATAAAGCCCTTGCTCAAGAAGGAATTGATATGGGCTTTGTAACAACCATTGGTGATTATGTCAATAATGCTGAAGAAAACATTTATTGGCTTTATAAAATCAATGGTCGTACACCAGACTGGGGCATTAATGGCTATCAAATGCGTGATGGCGACTACATGCTCTGGACGTATGAAGCTGTTGTATTTTAGGAAGTAGTAGTACTTATGGGCACTTGCCTCATCAAGGTAAGTGCCCTTCAAACAATTGAGGAGCAAAAATATGAAAAAGAATAAATTATTTATCCAGTTTGGCATTATAATCTTAGGTCTTCTTGTCAGTGGATGTACGCCAGGGGGTGGCGATAGCATTATTTCCCCAGTTAGTAACGTTGATGATGGGGTTGATAAAATTGCCTTGCTCATTAACGGTAATCTTGGGGATATGTCCTTTTTTGATTCAGCCGCCAAAGGTATGGAAGACTTTAAAAAAGATTACCCAAATGCAGTCGTTGATATCGTGGAAATGGGGACGGATAATACAAAATGGGAACCAACCTTACGCCTAACCGCGAATGATGACTACGATTTAATTATCGTGGGTACAAATGAAATGCGGGAACCGTTACAACGTTTAGTCCGTAATGAACGCTATGCTAGTAAACGTTTTATTCTTTTTGATGCGGAAATTGAAGATAATAATTCAAGCAATTATCCAACTGTTCGCTCGATTTTATTTAAACAAAATGAAGGTGGTTATTTAGCCGGAGCGCTTGCCGCTTTAATGAGCATCGATGCTGGCAAAACGAAAACTGGTTTTATCGGTGGAATGAAAATTGATATTATTAATGACTTTGGTTATGGATTCATGCAAGGAGTTAATAAAGTTAATGCTGATCTTACCAAAAACATCCTTGCTTATAATAGTTACATTGGTGACTTTTATAATAGTCCAAAAGGGAAAACCCTCGCCGACACAATGTATAAAGAAGGCGATGTTGATGTCTTATTTGCCGCGGCTTCACAAGCTGGATTAGGTTGTTTTGATTCGGCAAAAAATAACAATAAATATGTGATTGGTGTTGATAGTGACCAATATGAATATTTCCAAGCAGTTGATAAATTAAAAGCCGATCGGATTGTCACATCGGTTTTAAAACGCGTTGACCTCATGCTTTATGAATCATGTGTTCAGTTTTTAAATGATGAATTACAATATGGTCTTTTGCAATATGAAGGACTGAAAGAAGGAAAGATTGGCATCGTGCAAAACGCCAATTATGAAAGCATCGTTTCTGCCGAAAATAGAACATATATTAATAACCTTATTGACGGCATTATAAGTGAAGAAATTGTCGTTAATAGCGGATTAAAACGTTATACTACAACTGAAGATTTAAATGCATATTATGATGCACTTGATCCCAATAAACAATAGATAGGATTTATCGTGACCGAAGTAATCAAAATGGAGAATATTCGCAAAGTCTATGACAATGGATTTTTAGCGAATGACAATATCAGCTTTTCATTAAATGAAGGTGAAATCCATGCCATTGCTGGTGAAAATGGCGCCGGAAAAAGCACATTAATGAAAATGCTTTACGGTGTGGAAGTTCCAACATCGGGGACCATTTTCGTGCGTGGTGAAGAAACAAAAATATCTTCTCCGGCCCAATCTATGAAATTGGGTATTGGTATGGTCTTTCAACACTTCATGTTGGTTGATGAACTAACGGTCTTTGAAAATATTTTCCTTGGGGTTGAAAAAACAAAACTAAATTACCTATTAAAAGATAAGATGCGTAAAGAACTCGATGAGTATGCCGAAAAGTTTAATATTCATATTGATTATGATCAAAAGTGTGGCGATTTATCGGTCAGTCAAAAACAAAAAGTTGAAATACTCAAAGTATTATCAAAGATGGCGAAAATTCTTATTTTTGATGAACCAACAGCTGTACTTACTGCCCCGGAAAGTGATGAACTTTTTGCCCAACTCCGTTTACTAAAAGAAGCTGGGCATACTATAGTAATAATTACTCATAAATTACAAGAGATAAA
>CALAWM010000069.1 GCA_937895315.1 uncultured Caryophanales bacterium
GATAAAACGGTGGCGAAAATAAGAAGAATTACAAGATCCTTCTTACTTTTTAAAATAACTTTAAATATTTGTGCCCAAACATTAAACGTTACTTTTTTAATCGCTTGTTCTTCGTGAAATTGTTCCATCTTACTTACTTTCCTCCGCGACTAACTTTAAAAATTCCGCTTCTAAGTTTCCTTGAATATCCCACAATGTTTGGTAAAGACCGCCGGCGGTTGCTAATGTTTCATGGACGCCAATTGCTTCAATCGTATGGTTATTAACGACAATGATTTTATCGGCTTCTTTAGCGGTGGTAATGCGGTGGGTAATAATAATATTTGTCGATTTATGTTCTTTTTGATTTAGTGCTCGGCGAATTAAGACATCGGTTCGATTATCAACTGCGCTTAACGCATCATCAAAAATTAAGATTGGTTTATCGCTAACGAGGACCCGGGCAATCGCCACCCGTTGTTTTTGTCCGCCCGAAAGCGTCGTGCCGCGTTCGCCTACCATCGTGTCAAAGCCTTTATCAAAGTTTCGAATGTCAGAAGCAATGGTGGCAATTTCACTGGCGTTTTGAATTGAATCCATTGACGCCCGGCGTTGGGTAATTGCAATATTATCTTTAATCGAACGGGAATATAAGAAAGGATTTTGTAAAACCGTGCCCATATTTTTCCGTAAGTGATGTTTTTCATATTCGCGGAGTTCAATATCATCAATCGTAATTGAGCCTTCATATTCATACATCCGCATTAATAAATTAATGATTGTTGTTTTACCGCTTCCGGTCCGTCCCACAAAAGCGACCGTTTCGCCTTTTTCAATCGTGAAGTTTAATTTTTCAAGGGCATAATCATTCATCCCGGGGAATTTAAAGGACACATCTTTAAAGACGATTTTGCCGTTAATTTCCGGTTTAAGCGTTCCATTAACAACAAATTCACTTTCTTCTTTTAAGATTTCATTTATCCGGTTATTGGCAACATTTGCCATTGAATAATCATTAATTAACCGTCCTAAACCGCGGATTGGCCAAATTAAGAGTCCGACAAGCATTAAAGCCGCGGCGGCGTCGCCAATATCGACTAAACCTTCACGCGCAAGATAAATACTAACGAGGGTAATAACTAAATATTGACTTAAGGCGACAAAGTCCATTGCCCCCCAATATGCGCCGACCATCTTATTGGTTTTAATGGAAGCATCGCGGTGCGCTTTATTTTTTACTTCTAATTTATCGATTTCATATTGTTCATTGGCAAAGGCTTTAACAATCTTGGTGTTATGGACATTTTCTTGAATGACGGTCATAATTTCCGCTTCTTTATTTTCAATGTCTTCATAGCGTTTCCGAACATTTTTAAAGTAAAAGAATGAACTAATGGCATATAAAGGAATCGTCCCTAAAGCGATAAACATTAAGGTTGGACTTAAAAAATACATTTGATATGCCCCGCTCATGAGCGTGAATAAAAGCCCAACTGCGTCCATAAAGCGGACAATGACGAAGCCTGAAGTCGTTTCAACGTCACTTGTTACTCTTTGAATTAAATCCCCGGTATCACTATTATTATGATAGTGGTAACTTAACGATTGGACGTGATCAAAAAGTTTGACTCGTAATTCTAAGGCAACTTTTTCTTGGACATAACCTTGTAAAGTTCTTTCAACAATCATCGTTGCGAAGCGGATTAATTGCCAACTAATAAAGGCAATCGCCACAAAAAGCACGACTTGGAATAAATCCTTTCCGCTTGCAAAAAAATCAAGTAAGGGCTGTGGTAAATTAACGCCCGTTACATTGCCGCCCGATTCAAAGTGTTTTAAGATATACTGCGTAAACAAGGGGACAAAAGAATATGTAACTCGGTGAAAAATAACTAAAAGCGTAATAAAGAAAATACCAAGACCGTGGCCTTTATAAAGGGCGAAGAGTGATCGGCGATATGCTTTTTTTATTTCTTTTTGCTCCATGTTTTTCATCCTAACTAGTTATTAATTATAGTCCACAATTAAAGATTTGTCTTAACTTATATAAGTTAATAAGCGCTTTTTTATATATTTAGGAAAAATGTACTTTTCACCAAAAGTATTTATTCTTTAATTAATACGACACTTAAGGGTAAGGCGTCGACGTCATCAAGTTTTAAGGGAAGGGCAATCATTTTATAGGTTCCTTCACTAACTTCTTTAAGTCGTAATCCTTCGATAATAAAGATTCCTTGCGCCATAAGTGCTTTATGACTTGGGTGACCAGTTTGCTCTCTTTCAATCCCGAGCGCATCAATTCCCACCCCACTTATTTTTAAATCGGCTAAATAAGTTGCGGCGTCTTTATCTAAATAGACAAAATCAAAGATAAAGGCATCAATATCACTATTACGCGTTTTGAATAATAAGAAATCATTTTCTTTAATATCATGCAATTTCAAGTTATTTACGCCAATTTTGCTCGATAAATGGGTGAAATCAAGTACTTTCACTTCGCGGATAAAAGTTGTTATATCAAAATCTTTACTCGTTTTCCCGTCTTTATAAATGTGCCGCGGAAAATCAACATGCGTCCCGGTATGAACATTTAAGGTCACGAGGGTTTCATTCGTTGAATCGCCCATTTCTTGACTCGCGGCTAATTCAAAAATTGGTTTTTTACTTTCTTTATTTTTATAGACTTGCATTTCTTCATTAATGAGCATTGTTACATCATACTTAATCATTATTACCTCCCATATCAAACCCTGGTTCATAAATAAAATAACGGGGTTTTTCATCACGAATTTGACATATAATATCCCATGCTTTCGCAATTTCATTAAAACTTGGGAATAACGTTTTTCGGCCATGAATCATCTCGGTGAATAATGCACTATATGCTTCTTTAATTGCTCCCGGGAAATTACAAGAGAAACAGTGCTCTAATTTCGTAGGTACTACTTCACTTGTATGGAGTTTGGCTAGTGAATTAAGTTCTAAAGTAATCCGTGATTCCGGGGCAATTTCAATAATTAAGCGATTGGGGCGACTCCCGGCGAATAAATGACTCCCCGGCGCATCTTTAAAGATTACTTCAATATAAGCTTCTTTCCGGGCTAGTTTTTTGCCGGTTATTAAATAAATGGGAATACCATTATATTTTGGTGTTTGCACTTCAACCCGTAAAAAGGCGAGGGTCGATATTAAGGAATCAGGATCCACTCCTAATTCATTTCGATAACCTTTATATTGGCCAAGAAGCGATTCGCTCGCGATATATTTTACTTTTTCTAAGGCGGCAATTTTGGCGTTTTGGATGTCTTCACTTGCTAATGAATGCGGGATATCCATGACAAGAAGGGCAAGAATTTGTAAAAGATGACTTTGCACCATGTCATTTAAGACTCCAACTTCATCGTAATATGCTCCCCGGTTTAAGATGCCGTCTTTTTCGCTAACCACAATTTTAATTTCCCTAATATGTTCGTTATTCCAAATCGCATGAATAAAAGTGTTAGAAAACCGGAGATCAATAATATTTTGAATCATTTCTTTACCTAAATAATGATCAACCCGATATATTTGCGCTGGCGAAAACTTCTCTTCAAGGAAGGCATTAATAAAGCGGGCATCTTCGAAGGTATGACCAAACGGTTTTTCAAAGGCGATGATCGAATTTAAGTCACCTTTGGTTACTAATTTTGTATCTAATAAATTACTAGCAATATCTAAAAATAAATCAGGACCGACCGCCAGATAGAAAATCTTTCGTACACTTTGTTTCCCGCTTGATAAGGCACTAAAAAGCGTCTTTAAATTTTCATAAGTATTTGGTTTTAAAGCATCAACTTGAGTGTAGACTAAATAGGGACGAAGTGTATTTATATCACCACTAAAAGCGTTACTCTCACTAACAAAAGATAAATATTCTTCACTCGTAAAAGCACGCCGTCCAACAGCGACAATTGTTAAACTTTCATAATCTTTTTGCGTTTTGATTAAAGTTTCTAAAGCCGGCAAAAGTTTTCGTAAAGTTAAGTCGCCAGTTGCCCCAAATATCGTAATAATTAATTTATTCATCTTTTTTATATAAAGCGTGCCCGCCAAATTCATTACGCATGGCGGCGACTACTTTCTCACTAAATTTTTCGTCATCTTTTGATTTATAACGGGCAAATAAGGCTTGGGTTATAACTGGGATTGCAACTTTATTTTTTAAAGCTTCTTCGACCATCCACATCCCTTCACCACTATCATCGACCCGTCCTTCTAAATCACTTAAGGTCGGGCTTTTCTTTAAGGCGTCACTAATATTTTTGATAAGTAACGATTCAATAATTGACCCGTGATTCCATAAGGCGGCAATAGCGGCATAATCTAATTCAAAGTCACTTGCTTTTAGAAAGCCAAATCCTTCGCCAATTGCTTGCATCATCCCGTATTCTATTCCGTTATGAACCATTTTCACAAAGTGACCACTTCCAGGTTTACCAACATGTAAGTAACCATCTTTAGCGGCAATATCTTTAAAGACTCCTTCCATGACTTTGATGACTCGCGTTTCTCCGCCCGCCATCAAATTAGCACCATAGCGTGCTCCGTGTTGACCGCCACTAGTTCCTAAATCAATAAAATCAATGCCGAATTCTTTAAGCATTTCATAATGTTCAATTGAGCGGTTGAAATTCGAATTGCCGCCATCAATTACAATATCACCTCTTTTTAAAAGGGGAATTAGTTCTTTAATCAAACTTGTCACAATTTGATTAGGCACTAAAAGCCAAACGATTAACGGTTTATTTGCTTCGCGTTCTAATAAGGCGTGGTAATTATCAAAAACATTAATGCCGGCCTTTTTGGCATTTTCTCTTGAACTAATACTTGGGGCATAACCACGAACTTCATGCCCTTTTTCTTGCATATTTAAGGCGATATTTAAGCCCATTTTCCCTAGACCAATTAAATTAATCCGCATAACAAAAACCTCCTGGTATATCGTCTTAATTATAACTTAGGAGGTCGTAAATTAAACAAGGAACGCATAACTAACCTTTTATAAAGGTTTCTAAGTCCATTCAAATTGACCAGTATAAAGATGATAATAAACTTTTTGGGTTGAAATTAAATCTTCGTGACTGCCCCGTTCAATAATTGCCCCTTTTTCAAGCACTATAATCGCTTTGGCGTTACGAATCGTACTTAAGCGGTGCGCAATGACAAAGACGGTCTTATCTTCCATGAGTTGGTCCATTGCTTTTTCAATAAGTCTTTCACTTCGAGTATCAATTGAACTCGTCGCTTCATCAAGAATTAAGACCGGAGGTTGTAATATTGCTGCCCGGGCAATCGCTAAAAGTTGTCGTTCGCCGCTACTAAGGTTTGCCCCATCATCATGAAGTAAAGTGTTGTAACCTTGCGGTAAACGCTCAATGAAATAGTCAGCGTTTGCGACTTTCGCAGCGTGTTTTACTTCAACTAGCGTTGCGTAACGGCTAGGATAAGCAATATTTTCAAAAATCGTTCCGCTAAAAAGGTGGGTATCTTGAATGACCACACTGACACACCGTCTTAAATCATCTTTTTTAATATCTTTAATATCAATGCCGTCGTAAGTGATTTGGCCTTCATCAATTTCATAAAAGCGGGTAATTAAGTTAATGATGGTT
>CALAWM010000070.1 GCA_937895315.1 uncultured Caryophanales bacterium
AAAACCACCAAAAAACGCCTGTTTTGTATATATTTTTATATACACAATTTTAAAATTGTTTGTATAATTATTTAAAGTATAAATATACTACCTTTTTATAAGGAGGAAAAACGATGAAAAAAATACTAAAATATCTAACTTTTGCTTTTTTACTTAGTGTAATTGGTGTCGGCTTTGGTCAAAGCAGACACGTCATTAAGACAGACGCCGCTTCTCCTGCTACAAAACGTATATGGGCCAAAATCAAAAATAAAGGTGAATGGGATTCTGCAGGGGCCCACACCCAAATTCATTATTGGGGTGGCACAGGAGCAACAACACATCCTGGGGTTGATGTAAATTACGATCCAACAAATGATTTAGTTTATTATGACGTTGATCCATCTCATACTCATGTGCTTTTCGCCAGAATTTCACCTGAGAATACTGTATGGAATCAAACTCCAGATTTAGTAATACCAAATCCACTTAATAATAATATTTATTATATTGATGGTTATGGGACTACTGGTGGCTGGGGTGGTTTTTCATTCCAAACTACAAAAGTTGTTAGTGACTTTGCTGCTACAATCGATACTTCTGCAGAAGCGTGTACCCAAGCATTAGCACAAGCGGCGATTGATGCCTACAATAACCTAGCAACATTTGAGCAACATCAATATGCGGCACTTGATGTCGGTAGTGGTCAAACTGGGTTAGACCGCCTTAATTACCTTAAAGCTCGTTACAACATTGTAACCCCACTATCCTCAAACGTTTCCCCGCGGAGCGTCGCTACTGAAAACACCACCACTGCTACATTAATCATTGGCGCGTTAGGTGTTACTTCCTTAGCAGGATATTACTTCATTTCGAAGAAAAAATTATTCGCATAAATTAACAAATTGTTAATTGAAAAGGAGCGGTAACCGCCCCTTTTTTGTTTAAGTGTTTGATTATATTTTTAGTATTTTTAATAAATACTTATCAAAGCGATGGAAACTTTCTTTCTTCCGGGCATTGATATTGTCTTTGTTTTCTCTAAAGCCATAAAGAGCAAGATCAAGATCACTTTTAAGATTGATTAGTTCATCAATTAAGGCTTGTAATGTTTCATCTACTTCTTTTTCACCTTGGTATTTAAGAAGGGCTTCAATGACCGCGAGTTTTTGAAGAAGCATGAAATCAGTTTCTTCAGCATTCATGTTTTTAAATGCTTTCCGAATTTCACTGCGGTTTTGGGAGATATTCCCCGCATAACGGACACTCCCGGATAAGACTCCAACGATTACGCCGGCACTGATCATGCCCCCGAGGGTTAAGGTGGTTACTGCCCCGGCTGTTAGTACTCCAAGAACTGGGGAAATAAAGAAGGCAACGATTCCGGCAAGACTTCCTACTAATAAGGCGTCAGCGAGTAAGTCACTTGGATTTTTTCCACTTATTAAATGATATTTTTTGAGTAAGTCTTTTTCATAATCCACGAAGAAGTTTTTGGGTAATTTTAAGGCATCACCAATTTCATTAAAGGTTTCTTTTTTCATGCTTTCTTGAATATCGGTGCCGTAATATGGACTAGTAAAGATTAAGTTAAAGGCGACAAAAACGGCGCGAATGTCGGCAATATCGTCTTTAAATAAGTCATTGATATATTCAGATAATTCAGTAAGATCACTAATTACTTCGATATTGTTTTCAGCCGTGAATTTTTCAATTTTTGCTAAATGTTCACTTTTAAGGGTGAATTCTTTTTCGTTTATTTCATACGTTGTTTTGTTGATGGTGTTTGAAAAGTCTTTGCCTAGTTTTTGAAAGAAAGCATCTTTTTCGCCAATAGTTTGGGCTTTTGTTCTTTCCATTTCTTTTTGGTGAAACGCAAGATCATTTTTAATCCGTAAGATGTTAAATGAATACGTTACAGTTTGCACTTCATGTAAGTTAAAGTTATTCATGTTTGATTTCTCCTTCCTTAAGGGTAATAAGGGCTTCGTCATATTTGCGAATATGTTCGACTAAGAATGTTAAAAGTTCTTTAAAGGCAGTATCGCTTTTAAGTAAAGCTTTGATTTCTTTAATAAGTGGACTATCACTTTCACTATTTTGGGCCTTAATAAAATTAATGATGTCAACTTTATTTTTGGCCTCTTTGGTAATGTAATCAAAAATAACAACAATATCGTATTTTATATTGCGGTAGTCGCCCGCTTCATAGTCAACAACATATTTATATAAAGTGGGACGGGTAATATCTAGTAAGGGCGCTAGTTCGGTAATGGTAATAAATTCAGTAATCTTTCGCATACTTCCTCCTAAACTCATTATAAGTTCATGTTTAAAAATTGTCAAGTGATTTTTACACTTATTTTACACTTGTAATTCGTTAGTAACAAGTTACTACTATCTATTTCTTAAGTTCGGCATGTTTAATCTTATATAGTTCTTCTACCGCGAAATGGGCTTTAGTGACTAAATAATTTGGATCATGACTAAACATATAAAAGGTATCCTGCGGGTAACTAAAACTAATGCCGTCACCCCGGCCAAAGTAATTATACTCAACGTGAATACTATAATTTTCTAAAGGGGTCTTACTAAAAGAAAACTCTTCACCGTTATGACTTTTTCCTTTTACGACGAAACCTTGTTCATCATGGGTTAAAACCCCTTTACCAATTCGATAAAAACCTTTACTGCTGGGTAATGAATCAATATCAACTTCAACTTCAAATTTATAAGTCCCATTTAATATTTCTTTTCTTACTTCATCTCTTTGCCATTCATACCAAGTTGGAATATGGGTGAAGATTGATTCGCCTTCGAGCGCTTTAATCGCCCCCAAAGTATCCATTTCATAACCCTTATTGCAAACTGTGCAGGAAATAACGTTCCCTTTGGTGGCCATTTTTCCTTCACTTAAACAATGCGGACATTTATAAAGCACTTTATGAAGTCCTTCCGCCCGGAATTCCTCAGTAACGTGAATGTTATTAGCCTTTTGCCATGCATAATCATCATAAACAAAGGCTTCGTTTATGCGTTTATTAATTTCTTCGACACTTAATGTTTCCGCTTCTTCTTTAGTAATAATATAAGTCATATCCGCGGTGGTATGGACTTTTCGTGGTTTTAAATTCCATACGGGGGCCGATAAATGGTGACCGTGACAAATAAGCGTCGCAACCGGTACTTTAAGTAATTTAACAAGTTTCCCCGTGCTATCGGGCATAACTGAAGTTGTGCCGACATGACTATAACGCGCTTCGGGATAAATCATTGTTACATGTTTTAAAACATTCAGACTATGCTTAATTTGTTTAACAAGACCAATATCATTAATGAATTTCCGTTTACCGTAACAACCAACTTCACGCATTAACTTTTCACGACCAATAAAACCGTCGATGGCGACAATATATGTTGCCCGGCGCGGATAGATTGCTTTTGTCGCTACTTTAAAGTCATAAAAAGCATTATGGTTACAAAGTAAAATATATGGTTCTTTTTTAAGGGGTTCCATATTATGTTTAAAGATTTGCGCTTTTCTTTTTCTCACTTCAGGGAAGGCTAAAGCCCAGGCTAAAAGCGTTAAGGGGCGCCGCTGTTTTTGCACTTTCCGTTCAAAATCAAAACGGGGCATCGTGGCGACTTCACTAAATGATTTATAGACAATATCACTAATTTTCATGTAAATGTATTTCCTAATTTAATTCTATAACTACTTTATAGTGTTCTAATTGTAGCATTTAGTGTTAAAATCGTTTTGCTTCACGTTCTTTTAAGTATTTATGAATCTCTTCAACCGCGAAATGGGCTTTAGTGACAATATACTGCGGATCGTGGCTAAAAATGAAGTATGAGTCTTGGGCGTAACTTAAACTAATGCCATCTCCTCGGCCAAAATAATTATATTCAACGTGAATACTATAATGATCAAGGGGCGCTTTTGTTAAGGTGAATTCTTCGCCGTTATGACTTTTACCGACGACTTTAAAGCCATCGACAGTATGGGTCAGGGTGCCGTATCCGACCCGGTGATAACCTTTGCTATTGGGTAAGGAATCAATCGCTACTTCATGTTCAAAATGGTATGTACCGCTTAATATTTCTTTTCGGACTTCATCTCTTTGCCATTCATGCCAAGTTGGTACATGACTAAATTCTGTAACCCCACTTTTAGCACTAAGGGTGCCATCTTCATTAAACATATATTCTTTATTACAAGCACTGCATCCTAAAATGGTGCCAATTCCCATTATATAGCACTTTTTCTAAACCTTCGGCTCTAAACTTTTCTTTGATGAGAATATTGTTATCTTTTTGCCATTTATAATCGTCATAGACAAAGGCATCATTTATTCGTTTATTAATTTCTTCGACCGAGAGATTTTCAATATCTTCTTCTTTAATTAAATGGGTCATTACTGCTTCGGTCCGCACTTTCCGAAACTTTAAGTTCCAGACTGGTGAAGAAAGGTGATTTCCGTGACAAATCAAAGTAACAACCGGAACTTTTAAAAACTTCACAAGTTTACCAAGACTTTCCGGCAAGACATGATTGGTGCCTACTAAACTATAACGCGCTTCCGGATAAAGAATGGCAACATGTTTTAAATCATGCACGCTTCTTTTTAGTTGTTTGATTAATCCGATATCATTAATGAATTTCCGTTTCCCGTAGCACCCAACTTCACGCATGATCCATTCGCGGTTAATAAAGCCGTCAACGGTGACAACATACGTTGCTCTTCGGGGGAAAATCGCTCTTGTGGCGACCCGAAAGTCATAAAAGGAATTATGATTACAAAGTAAAAGATATGGCTTTTTCTTAACGCTATCCATATCTATTTTAGTAATCTTTAATTTCCTTTGCATTGTCTCTGGAAAACTTAAGCCCCATGCTAAAGGGGTTAAGATTCGCCGTTGTTTTTTTACTTTCTTATTCATGTCGAAACGCACTAACTTTTGTGCGTCACTAAACGATGTATTTACTATCTTGCTTCTTCTCATATAAAGTCCTTTACCGATAAAACGATAATAATAGTTTAACACTATTTTAAATCTTGTTTGAATAATAATAAAAAAGCCCGGTACTCGGGCTTTTAAATAATCAATAAAGTCGTTATTTTAGAAATTGACAAATGCATCCATGACGCTACTTAAGAATTTAAGAGTTCCTTCGACTAGAACACCTTTTTCGTCAAGTAAAGTATGGACACTACCTAAATATACTTCGGGTTGATTCATGACCCGACCATTTAAGAAGTTAAGGACGGTCCGGACATCAGTCGCGGCACCAAAACCACTTAAAGTGCCTGGGGAAACACCAACGACCATGTATTTTTTACCATTCCATAAGTTTTTACCCCATGGTCTGCTGCCAACATCTAAAGCATTTTTAAGGGCGGCTGGCATCGTGCGGTTATGTTCAGGGGTGATAACGATAACACTATCAACTGCTGCTAATTCTGCACGAAACACATCATATGCTTTGGGGGTTTCGATAACCCCATCAAAGTCTTGGTTATAAAGCGGTAAATGACTAATATCAAGGTGTTTGACTAAGGCCTTTCCTTGAAGTAATGTTTCTAAGTTTTGGGCTACTTTTCCACTAAAGCTATCTTTCCGTAATGAGCCAACGATAATTCCAATTTTTTTCATATTATATTCTCCTTTTCACCAGTTAATTATACATGGCACTTTCACTTTCGCCATCGGATTTGCTTTATACCCCGGGGGAGTAAAAAATGCCCTAGTATTTCTAAGGCATTTTGCGTTATTTTTACGAATTAACTAATCTTCTTTGATTGGTTCTTCCGCGGGTGTAGTTACGGTTTCTGCTTTGCTTTCTTCCTTTGGTTCAGGAATAATAACATTTAATAACACGGCGATTAAAGTGGCGATGGCAAGTGGCGAAATTTCGACATTACCAATCATGATTTTTAAAAGTCGAGGATCAATTGCGGAAACCCCAACTTGTCCGACAATATCACTAGCGACACTTAATGCGCCAAGGCCAAGACCAACAGCGAGCGTAATGGACACAATCAGTAAATCTTTAGTTTTACCAATATCGGCTTTATGTTCAATTACCATCCGTAAACCGCTGGCACTAATCATCCCGAAAAGAATAATTGATGCGCCACCAATGACGGCACTAGGAATAGTTGATATAACTGAGCCAAAGATTGAAAAGACCCCAAAGAATACCGCAAGTACGGCCGCATAAAAGACATTCTTTGGATCATAATTTTCGGTAATAACAAGAATCGCGGTATTTTCTCCATATGTCGTTTGCGGTGGTCCCCCTAATAAACTTGCCGTAATAATCGCGACCCCGTCGCCTGCTAAAGTGCGATCAATTCCCGGATCAACAAAGAAATCTTGACCACAAACTGTACTATTTGCGCTTATGTCCCCAATATGTTCCATTAAAGTAACAAAGGCTAACGGAACCATCATAATAATGGCATTCCAATCAAAGCGTAAATATTTATAAAAACCTAACTTGCTGCCAATTGATTGAAAGACAACAATATCGGCCCCTTGGAGCGAAGAAAAATCGACTAAACCAATAATGGCGGCATAGGCATAACCAACAAAAAAGCCAAGAAGAATCGGCGCGGCTTTAAAAAATGATTTTGGTTTGGCAAAAGCACTAATCCCAACAATCGTTAATAAAGTAATAAGGGCCGTTGTCCAAAGTTTCCATTCTTCTCCGCCATATAGAGCGTAAGGAGCAATAATGTTATTCCATAATATTTTTGGGACTAATAGCATTCCTAATACGATAATGATAGGTCCAACAACGCGGGGCGGGAACACTTTACGGACTTTATCGACGCCAATCAGGGCAATAATCCCGGCAAAAAGAAGATAAACTACCCCAGTAAAGAAGATTGCGACAACTAAGGCACCCATGTTTTGTTGCCATAAGTCACTGCCAATTTCCCCGCTTCCACTCATGATAGCCATCATCGCCGGCAGATAGGCAAAACTACTACCCAGGAAGACAGGAACTTTCCGTTTCGTCATAAAGTAAAAAATAATCGTCCCTAATCCCGCGGTAATTAATGTAATTGAGACATCAAGCCCCACTAAGATTGGCACTAAGACGAAACGGAAAGTTCCTGTCTTCCTGGGTAGTAGTTTTGCCTA
>CALAWM010000071.1 GCA_937895315.1 uncultured Caryophanales bacterium
AAATACTTATTGGTCATTAAAATATAAACTTCTTGATGGAATTCAAAATGGGAGTAAGTGTAAATGAAAATTTGGAAAAGGTAATAATATCCGTAAACGTATGTTGAACCGATTTTTAAAACGATCACTGGGGTATAAGCTTCATGCCATTGATATCAGTAAAAATTTTCGGACTTATATATCACAAAGTCCTTGGGTCAAGCCGGGGGTGAGAAATTTCGGCGGCTTGACAACATTAAAAAACCGCCGGGATGATCGACGTTCCCGGCAGTTTTAAACTTTATTTGCAGAATATTCACACGAGAGTTTAGTGGGCGAACTTGGAATACAAAAGGTTTTGGTTAACCGCGTCGTAATGGGAAATATGGGCGTTACCTGAAGAATCTAAGGCCAGGGCGGCATACTGACCGATATCGCCGCCGGCGGACGGCGCCTCTTCAACAATTACCCACTTTGTACCGTCGTGCCAGGTGTACTTCAATGACTTTTTATTGGCATCATAGTAAGAAATGTGGGGCCGGTTATCGCTATCCACCGCCAGGCAAGTCCTTTGGCCGTCGTGCGTCCCCGGATCATCAATAACTTCGATTGCCCAAGCGCTCTCTACTTTCTTCACATACTTAAGTTCCCCGGTACTTAGATCCACATAAGCAAAATGGGGCGCGTCGTTTTGATCAAGGGCAAAGGATGAATAGTAACCGGCGTTCGGATCGTCTACGACATCTTCATTGCGTTTGTAACCGCCAGCATCACGATAATAGTGTTTTAAGCCGTTACCATAAAAGCTGATGTGCGGTTTGTTATTGGTATCTAAGGCTAAAACGGCAAATTTTCCTCCTACATTAAAGTCATTAAATAGTATAGTTGAACTACCACTTGCATAATCGTAACCATAATACAAACAGTTAATGGAATCATAATAATAGGCGAAGTGACAATAATCAGAGTCGCCAATCACAATGGAGGTGTAATTATCCTCACTTTCCATATTCATCGAATCTCGTTCCTTAAAAGTCCATTCTTCAGATTGTTTGTGGGCGGTATACGGGCATATTCTGTTCCAGGTTGGGTTAAACGCAATATAGATGATGTGGGGTTGATCTTGGCTATCAATCGCAAGCGAGCTGGATGTTCCTCTTTGGTTTTCGCTATCAACCGTGGTAATTAACCACCCTTTTCCGCCTAAGGTCGCGTATTTTAGCTCATGTTTGCTCAGGTTTAAATAGCTGATATGGGGCATGCCCTTACTATCTACGGCAATGGAAGTCCCCCTCCCGGTCCCGGTCTGGCTATCAATAATTTGATGAGTCCAATTTGGATGATCCAAATCACCGAAGGGAGAGTTGGTGGCGGCCCCTCCGCCCGTTTTTTTGCCGCAACCGCCCAATAAGGCGATCAGCAAGCAACTAAGAAGAACACAAAAATAAAACTCTCTTTTCATTGCTTGACACTCCTTTTCATATATATTTACATAAATTAAGGAATTGCATAATTCAATTATTTAAAATTTAACCACATATCTGATTTCGTGACTATTCGATCTATACCAGGGGAAACGCTA
>CALAWM010000072.1 GCA_937895315.1 uncultured Caryophanales bacterium
CGTGAATCTAAATGATTTAAAACCCGAAGAACGGAAAGTAAATAAAAAGAAAATATATAGTGAATTACTAAGTAATGTTGAAGTGTTATTTAATAATGATTCGCATACCTTAAGTGTCTTAAGTAACGTAAGTGCGCTCCTTAAAGAAAAGTTTAAAGACATTTGTTGGGTTGGTTTCTATTTAGATGACGGCGAAGAATTATTCTTAGGACCATTTCAAGGCAAAGTCGCTTGTGAAAAGATTAAATATCATCAAGGAGTATGTGGTCACGCTTACACCACAAAACAAAGTGTCATTGTCCCTGATGTCCATGAATTCCCCGGACATATTGCTTGTGATGAGGAGACCAATAGTGAACTCGTATTACCAGTCTATGACGAAAACAACACCTTATTTGCCGTGTTAGACATTGATTCTTATCGTTATGACTATTTTGATGAAGAAGATGAAAGATACTTAAAAGCATTATTAGAGATCATTAAAAAATATTTACGTAAAGGAGAAATATTATGATTGTAGGAAGCGTTAAAGAAATTAAAGATAGTGAATATCGGGTTGGATTAACTCCTAATGCCGTGAATGAATATCGATTAAATGGGAATACCGTTATTATTGAAAAAGGAGCCGGGATTGGCGCCGGCTTTAGTGATGAAGAATATGTCCGCTTTGGGGCGATTATTAAAGAAAGTGCCAAAGAGGTATGGGACGCCGTCGATATGATGGTCAAAGTCAAAGAACCATTACCGAGCGAATATAAGTACTTCCGCGAAGGATTAATTATTTATACGTTTCTCCATTTAGCCGCGGATGAAGCCCTGACCAAAGCAATGCTAGAAAGTAAAGTAACGGGGATTGCTTATGAAACAATAAGTGAAGACGGCAAAACATTACCGTGTCTTCGCCCGATGAGTGAAGCGGCCGGACGACTAAGTGTCCTTGAAGGTGTTAAATACTTACAAAAACCGTTTGGGGGACGGGGCTTACTATTAAGTGGGTTACCCGGTGTTAAAAGAGCAAGAGTCATGATTATAGGGGCCGGAGTTGTTGGGATGAATGCTTTAAAGATGGCGGTCGGTCTTGAAGCACGGGTTACGATTCTTGATGTTGATTTAAATAAACTCGTGGAAATTGATTCGCTTTATGGCAGTAAAGTCACCACCTTATATAGTAGTGAGGCCAATATTCGCGAGACGATTAAAACCCAAGACTTAGTCATCGGGGCAGTCTTAATTCCTGGCGCCAAAGCCCCGAAACTCATTAAAAGAGAATATTATCAAACAATGCGTCCGGGAAGTGTAATCGTCGATGTGGCGATTGATCAAGGGGGCAGTACTGAAGTTAGTAAACCGACTACCCACTTAAACCCGGTCTTTCAAGTTGATGGTATCACCCATTACTGTGTTGCCAATATGCCCGGAGCAGTAGCCTTAACCACCACTGAAGCCCTAAATAATGCAACATTAAAATATGGCTTAAAGATTGCTCGAGGTAAAGCCAAAGCCCTTGATGATTTAGCAATCAGAAGAGGGGTCAATACTTATAATGGTTATATTACCAATAAAGAAGTCGCAAGAGCATTTGACTTAGAATACTTTGATATATTAGATATCACTAAAACAAGAAGATAAAAAAAGATAATAATATAACTATTATTTCATCATCTAGTGTAAAATTATTTTACCTGCCTCCGTGGTGAAATTGGTAGACGCGTTGGACTCAAAATCCAATAGTAGTGATACTGTGTCGGTTCGAGTCCGACCGGAGGCACCAGATCTGACAAGGTGAAATGATACCAAAAAAGTTGTACTTAATATTGACGGATATTTTTTAGATGGTATTCTTAATCAATATGATTTTCTATTGTTTCTACCAGATTGAGAACCTAATAAACAATGTTTGTTTCTGACGAAGTTGTTATCTTTTTGATTTACTAGGTAAAATCGACTTTCGGAATCGTGCCTAAAATCAAAATAAATGGTAATATTTATTCAACTAGTAATTTTTATTTAGTCGAAACCACACCAAACATCCAGGAAATAGGAGTGTAGAAAACCTGCATCAATAAAGCAATATGAATGGCACTAAATTTAATAAGAATTCATATTATAGGAGGAATTATGAAAAAAACATTCGGACTTTTGTCTCTTCTTACGTTAACACTCGGATTACTTGGTTGCACACCTATTTCTGAGGGTGATACCGTGCAAGTGACTGACATGGTTGGTTCTGTTGTCACCATTCCTAAAAATCCGGAAAAAGTCGCAGTTATTTCGCGGGCGGCTGCCGATATGATGATTGGCTTTGGACTTGGTAAATCGATTGATGGAATGTACGAAAGTATCTTAGACAATACTTGGACATCTGTTGTTTATCCGGGCGTAGAAAACTTTTACTCATACGGATATAACGAGAGTGCAGAGCTTTTCTTATCAAGGGGCGTTGATCTTGTGTTGGCACCCGAAAAGTACATTGCGGAAGCACTGAGAGAAAGTGGTGTCAATGCCATTACGGTCAGTCTTTACGGAACCCCACGTTACAATGTTGTTTTATACAAAATTGCTGACCTGATATCGGAAATATGGCCCGCTACTGCGTCTAAGGTTTCTACATGGAAAACTGAACTTAATACAGCAATTGAGGCAGTAACCACGGTCTTAGAAACCAAAACCACCGAAAGCAAGA
>CALAWM010000073.1 GCA_937895315.1 uncultured Caryophanales bacterium
ATGGTCGCCTCTTTGGTGAGAGTTACTAATAAGATAACATTACTCTCAAACTTTACTTCTCATACACTCGCAGGAAAGTTGGTGAGAGTTACTAATAAGATAACATTACTCTCAAACGTCGGATACATGCCTGTAAGTCATTTCCGTGTGAGAGTTACTAATAAGATAACATTACTCTCAAACAAATAAATACCAATATCTGTTAAAGGTGGTAGTGAGAGTTACTAATAAGATAACATTACTCTCAAACACACTTAAAATATTACCTATATCACTTGAGTGAGAGTTACTAATAAGATAACATTACTCTCAAACATCGTTTCGGTGGTTTCAGTCTTTTGCACCGTGAGAGTTACTAATAAGATAACATTACTCTCAAACCCGTCAATTTGGTATTGCTTAAAAGATGTTGTGAGAGTTACTAATAAGATAACATTACTCTCAAACGTAGAGCAAGGCGATGCTGATAAAAAGAATGTGAGAGTTACTAATAAGATAACATTACTCTCAAACTTATTTTTAAGGTTATACCATACCATATAGTGAGAGTTACTAATAAGATAACATTACTCTCAAACCGTCGTGATATGTTCTCATTCCGCTATATGTGAGAGTTACTAATAAGATAACATTACTCTCAAACTATTGTTCGCCTTTAAAATAACCAATTATCGTGAGAGTTACTAATAAGATAACATTACTCTCAAACCCTATGATGTATTTCTATTTATTACCGTAAGTGAGAGTTACTAATAAGATAACATTACTCTCAAACCGATAGGCATACATATCAACGAATGCCTTTGTGAGAGTTACTAATAAGATAACATTACTCTCAAACTTGGCTTTGAGATTAATGATGAGTATCACAGTGAGAGTTACTAATAAGATAACATTACTCTCAAACTAAGTTCCGGCTTCATCTAATTGGAATTTTGTGAGAGTTACTAATAAGATAACATTACTCTCAAACCTCGAATTCAGTGGTTAAGAAAAAAGAGCCGTGAGAGTTACTAATAAGATAACATTACTCTCAAACTTTATGCCACCGCCGTATTAGAACAAGAAGTGAGAGTTACTAATAAGATAACATTACTCTCAAACACGAAGCGCACTTCATCTCACTAACCAAACGTGAGAGTTACTAATAAGATAACATTACTCTCAAACTTAAGGATTAATAGTTCAAAACGACCATAGTGAGAGTTACTAATAAGATAACATTACTCTCAAACCTCTCTCATTCGGTCGGTCACTTTTGAACGGTGAGAGTTACTAATAAGATAACATTACTCTCAAACATTAATGCGATTTTGTTTGCCATTTTTCTCGTGAGAGTTACTAATAAGATAACATTACTCTCAAACCCGATGTCGACCACCACCCACTTGGATAGGGTGAGAGTTACTAATAAGATAACATTACTCTCAAACATCCATTTTTCTCCATCCCATTTCGGAGCAGTGAGAGTTACTAATAAGATAACATTACTCTCAAACTCCATACCGGCTCTTTTACCTGCTAATGAGTGAGAGTTACTAATAAGATAACATTACTCTCAAACCAACCGATAAAGTGCCATCTGGTCTTTTAAGTGAGAGTTACTAATAAGATAACATTACTCTCAAACCTTGCCGTGAGCCCGTAACCATCGCTAAAGGTGAGAGTTACTAATAAGATAACATTACTCTCAAACTATTGGCTTCCCGCACACGAACGGTAAATGTGAGAGTTACTAATAAGATAACATTACTCTCAAACAGGTTTGGTATGGGGTGTTCATTCCTGACTGTGAGAGTTACTAATAAGATAACATTACTCTCAAACACCGGTATCGCTTTTAATTCGTGCGTCCCTGTGAGAGTTACTAATAAGATAACATTACTCTCAAACACCATCGGCGTCCTGTCTCTCGTAATCATTGTGAGAGTTACTAATAAGATAACATTACTCTCAAACACCCATAGGTAAATGCTGCTTGGCGATATGGTGAGAGTTACTAATAAGATAACATTACTCTCAAACTGCTGTGCGTCTGCATCTTGCGCCTGATGTGTGAGAGTTACTAATAAGATAACATTACTCTCAAACCCATCAAACGCTGGTTATCTCATACGCAACGTGAGAGTTACTAATAAGATAACATTACTCTCAAACCTCAAATAATATGGGGTTTTAGCGTGTTATCTGTATATATTATTATCGTTTCTTTATAATAATACAAGTGTCTTTATCTATGATAAAGAGCGGGAAAAAAGGATTTAATTTGTCTTCTCTTGCTCTAGATACATTTAAAATAGCAATTTTCTCCTGCATACAGTATTTATTTAGGGATTCTACCTCTCCTAATGATAGATAATCAAATAGATTTACAAAGACAAATAAGTCAATTCGATATAATTCAATATAAGAATTGATCCAGGCCATTATTTTTTCAAGTAAATTCTCTTTACTATCATCAATATAGAAGTCTAATAGTTTAATAAAGTCTGCTATTTCGATATTATCTTTAAATTTGATGTTTCCATACATAGTTATATTGCTTCTAACTATTTCATTTATTCTTTCATTTATAGACGAAAACTCTTCTTCGATATCTTCATCTATATTTTTAGTTATGCCCTTAGCAAGATCAGTTCTTATTTTTCTTGAATTGATATCAAAGGTAATTGGATCAACTATAAACAAAGCATTGCTGCTGAGGTTTAATCTTTTATCATTTTGAATTATTTCGACCTTATCATAATTACCATTAAAGGCATTGTTAAGGTCCGCTAAAAATGAATAGAAGAAAGTAGAATCTTCAATAACGATATCCGTGATGGTTTCATTTTTAATTATTATTTCTTCTGAAAGTTTGATATGCCGCAATTTCATTATAGTTCTACGAGCCGATCATCTGTGTTAACTATTAATGAGTCTCTTTCACCAAGTAAGGTGATTATTCCCGCGAATTGCTTTTCAGTAATAATTAATACATCAATTGTCCCTTCTTTTGGCACTTCTTTTTTAATTCTTTCAATCACTGCATCCGCTTTGGCGCTGGTGATTGCAAGTTTTATATATACTGAGAACTGCAACATCATAAAGCCTTCTTTTTTTAGAAACTTCACAAATTTTGTGTAGGCTTTTGTTTCTTCACTTTTGGTATTTGGTAAATCAAAAAACAATATAATGCGCATAAATCTATAACTCATAGTCCTCCATAAACTTTATTTGTTTTGCATTCTCATTATTAAGAGCGTTGAAGATACTTCTGGTGTAACTTGTTATGGCGTGATTAAGCACCGTTTCTTTACCCTCAATAGTCACCTTTACATTCAGTAAATTATTTAATACCGCTCTAAATTTTTCTAAATCCTCCATATTTAAAACTATAGCGTCTACTAATGGGCGGAAAGGTTCCATTAAATCACTACCAAAGTTAAAATTATTAAACTCGTTATCATGCCAGATGCCAAGTTGCGTTAAGTATCCAGAACTTACAATTGTGCGATTAAAGGCCGAAAGTAGAATAGTGTATCCATAATTTAGGGCAATATTAATTGGATGCTCTTTATCACCACGGGAAAATTTATTACCAAAAAGGGCATTAAAATACACTTTTGCCGCGTGACCTTCCCGATTAGTGGTGTCATAGTGTTCTATTTCATTAACATATGAATTTAATAGTTCTGCTTCATCTGTTTTTTTATATTTTGAAAGATTATCTCTTTGTCCTTCAATCTTTTTTATAATGATGTGACGCCAGACGTCACCCTTTATCTTGTTTGTCCAATTAATCTGTTGGAGAATTCTTTTATTGTTTTCAAAGGAACCATAGTAAGGAAGGCATTCAAAGGATGGTTGATATTTTTCATCACAAAAGATTACCTTAATTCCTTTTTTCGCAAGTTCACATAAAAGGACAGCAGTAACTGTTATCGCCGTTGTTTCGATAATAATCGTGTTGATTTCATTAAGGCACACACGCCTTTCTTCTTCACCACGCACCACTAAATGATTTAGTTGATATTCAAGTTTCGCCCGACTTTTAATTACTACTGTCCGAAATGCCATTTATCTAGCCTATTAGTATTTCCTTTTCGTATAATCCCGTTATTGATTGAATTAGTAATTTATCACCTTCTTTAACTTCATTAGACATCAGGTTCATTGAGATTGTTTTGTTCAGTCCTACGTTAACGAGATCTATTGATCTTCTTAGTGGACCTGATTGAAGTAATTCGACCAATTGTAGTAATGTACTTACTTGTTCGTATATAGACGAGTTATTAAAATCTTCCTTTTTGTCTTCTAGTTTTTTAGAAACATCTTCAAAAATATTTTTATAGATACTTTTACTAAAATGTTTAATCAGTTCTTCAAATAGCATCCCATTACTATCTGAATTAACTATTTGTGTTTTTCTTTTTTTATTGTCGTTACTATGTATAGTAAATTGTTCTTTGCTTTTTAGAATTTCTTTATCATTCAAATCAATTGCTTTAATATACCTGGTTAATAAGTAATATCCGTTTTCAAACACTTTTGAAAAGTAGGGTTCATTATGATTATTAGCGTATAGAGAGCCCGTGCTAATGCCTGCGATACTCCTCACTGTGTTTCCTCTCTTTATCAAAAATCCAATAGGTAAGAGGTCAATAATAACCTTCACATTATTTGTATTGGCTTCATCTTTGATATATTGGTCAATGGTGTTTTTTCCAGCCTTTATCTGAAGATAATCAATAAGTTTGACTGGAATAATACGTCTTGAAGTTCTTTTGCCTATACCAATATCAGCAATAACAAAATGCGAAGTGCTGAGATTACTATATCCCCCGTATTTTGAAACATCACTAAGTGGACCGCTTTGTTTAACAGCACTTAATTTCCCATCACGAGCGCTTGATAGGTTTTGATCATAAAATTCACCGGTTGATATCATTGTCCCTCTTGTAAATAGAATCTTTTTCATTTCTAATACTTTCTTTATAAGCGGGATATGACGGTTTTTGTCCCAAACATTCTCGCGTTTTTTTTCAGTGAACGCATTGCTTAAATTAAAGGTGAATGTAAGGTTCTTCTTTGTGGCTATCGCCATTGCTCTGGTGATTGAGTCATAATAGTTACCGACAATAATGTTTAAATAAGCATCATGGGCATGGTGGGCTTTATTTAGATCACGAAGTTTAATAAAGTCAAACTTTTGTCTAAATCTACTGATGTTTTGGGCTTTACTGTAGACAACAATATCACCATACTGCTCTTTAATCAATTCAGCGACCATTTTATTGGCTTGACCAGTTTCGACGAGTTGACGATTAATAAATTGGAGTTTTTCTTCATCACTTAATGGGGTTATTCTAATGAGACGTTGATATTTATCTTCACTCATAAAGCCCTTTTCTTTTAATGACTCCCAGAATGGTTTCATTTTCTCAACATTGATTATTTCACGAGGTAAGGGGTAAGTATCTCCCTTACGTTTATTAATATTAGCGTTAACAAGACAAATATTATCAAAACTATCATCCACTTTTAGTGATTGAGGAATGATGTGTTCAATATCATATGTTCCTGAGTGAAGTTCTTCAAGTCTTAGCGGTACTCCAGTATATAAGCATTTCCCTTGTTGGAGGTAATAAAGGAATAGTCTTCTTGATTTAAAGTCATTTTCTTTCCGACCATTTAACTCTTCAAGTAATTCTTTTAATTCTTTTGAGTCTCTTTGGGCTTTTTTATATAGTTCTGCGAGTTGATCTTTGCGGGACTTCGTCTTTTTGCCCTTTTTAGCAAGGACATCACTTCTTGTCATTTCTAAGAAAATCTTTTTCGGTGGCGTACCGCCATTGATTTTAATAAGTTCTTTTAGAATAAACATCGCTTTTAAAACTGGACGTTTAACACTTGGTGAAAGATACGAATTTTCCACTAAATCGACAAAACTTAGATTATCATTTAAATGTCCGCGATTATAATCTCTAATTAACTCAAGTATTTTATAGCGTGGGTCATGGAGTACTTCTTGTAAAGTTAATACTTCATTCTCCATAATTTCGATGATAGAAAACACTTCAGCGGTTTTCTTATCAACCAAGATTGGCGTATTTAAGGTCTTACTATATCCAGTTAGGAAAGCTCTTGATAATCTGCCCCAGCCTTTGAATTTAAGTTTCTTTAAACCTTCTACTACTTCGAGTGGTAAAGTATCCTTCACAATTTCCTTTAATTTCTTCTCAAACATTTTTTGATCAGTGAAGATTGTTCGATAGAAAATGATTTCTTCTTTCTTTACATCCGATAAACGATGATCTTTCAAAATATTTTTGAATTTATGATGTGAAGATAACACTAATTTTTCATCATCTTGGAATCCATCAATGACTACCGCATTCGTTTTAGTAGTACTCAAAAGACTAATGAGTTTCTTTTTAGTCAAAGGCGCTTTGTTTTCCTCTAGGTAACGTAATATTTTATCTTTGGCGTAGCTATCAATTAAAGCATTATTAATCTTAATACTATTAATGCGATTTAAAACATCGTAACGTTCATATAAAATTGATTCTTTAGGTAAGACATCTTCAGTTGGAATGTAACTACACTTATTCGTCATTCGTTCAATAAAACGTTTGGCGCTTTCTGCTTCATCAATTACTTCACTAAAGTTCCATGGCGTTACTTTTTCATTTGTCATTCGTTTAACCCATGAGAAAGGATGGTCTTTTTGCGATACAAGCGGACCAACGTAATATGGGATTCTAAATCTTAAGATAGAAAGAATTTTCCCGGCGGTCGTTAAAGTGTCTTTTCCTTTTTGATTAAAGAAAGGATAATGAACGCTTTGCGAAGTTAAGATTCGCTCTAATTGGAATTCGTTAAATTGATACGGAATTGTTGCGTTATCTTTTGAACTAATCCGCGGTAAAAAGGTCCGATCATCTAATTCTTGGATAATTACTTTAACTTCATCTAAACTATCAATTTTCATTGTGGTGAACATTTTCTTAATGAACTTAGCAAATTCACTATAGTCTAAATGTTTGAGGGTAACATCTTTATCTTTGTTGCCAATATAGCGTGGATAGTTGTAATCAGTTATCGCTTTCTTTTTACCCTTTTCATCTAATGTATAAAGAATAGTAAACACTCGCCGGTATTCTTCCTTAGTGCCATATTTGATAAAGATATCTTTCAAAATCCGCAGGTCTTTCTTATGTTTTTCATGTTTTTCGACCATCGCTTCAGCAACAAATTTTTTGCCACCCATTAAGCGGGTAATAGTGAAATAATCGTAAAGATTTTTTAGCTCATCGATTAAACGCATGTGTTCTTCGCCAATAAGACCGGCAATATCCATGTATTTTTCTTCAAAGGTATCACTTTGGAAATCAATTGATTCTTTACCTTGGTCTTTATCAACGATATCATCACTAAATATTTGTCCTAATTTAACCGTTCGGCCTAAGGACAAATTGACTATTTGTTTTAAATATTTGTCTTTAATATTAAAAGTATCAAATATTCTTTCCGCCGTCTTGGTCATTCCGCCGATTTTTTTATCATTTAAAATCGCTTTATATTTTTTAATATTCCCTGCGGAAAATAGTTCTTGACCGGCCAGGAACTCCGTTTCATTGAAGTAATCATATAATTCAACAAAGGCATCATTAACGAGCATATCAGTGAATTTTTCAATATCAAAGTTTTGATCTTCTTTAATAAAATTACCGCGATATTTTATGAGATGATGGATAGCCAAATAAATATGACGAATATCATATTTTTTCTTGCCGTTATTAATTATTTCCTTTTGTAAATGATAAATGGTTGGATATTCTTTAAAGAAATCTTTATCTTTATAATTTTCATCATCAAATAAGGTGTTTTTACTTCCCTTAAGTTTTGTGTCTTTATCTTCTTTAAAGTAGGCACTATTATTTAGTCTTAAGAAGAATGTTGGATCAACTTTGCTAATTTCTTCAGCGAAAAGTGCTTGTAGTAGTAATATCCGGTGTTTTCTTCTTGCTAATCTTCTTCTTACCGAGCGATAGTTTCTGCGGTCTTTGGCAGTACTTGCTTCTTCAAAAAGATTGACCCCAATTGCAGGCTTTCTTCTTAAATGTAACAATTCATAATCTTCATTGGTTACTGCCCAACCAACAGTTGTCGTCCCTAAATCTAATCCTACAAAATAATTATTATTCTTTTTCATTGACAATTCCCCTCTCTTTGTTAAAATGAAATAGTAATAAGATAACATTACCAAGTTCAAATAAAGCACTTGCTTAATGTCCGGCCTGTAGAAGGCGCACTCGCTTCGGCGAGTTTTTTAATTCATGTATTAAGTATAAACTATTAAAATAATAAATATGTTAAACAACAAAAAAATTAGTGTTTAACAATTATCGTTTTTATCATTAATTTTGATTTTTTAAAAGATTATAAAGTCTTAATTTCTTCTTCGACTTTATCTTTATCTTTTTTTATCTTTTCTTTGATGGCATGAATAATAAACATGAAAAACTGAGTAATCATTAAGATCGATAGTATCACTGTAAGAATAGCTATAATGTTTTCTTCCCTTGTTCCATGATTAATTCTACTAACCATATTAAAAAACACGGGAAAACCTACGAAACCACCGTTAATCGAGATCGCAAGAAAATATTTGGACTTCTTCTTATAGTAACTATTAATATCATTGATGCCAATGCCTAGAATAATGATAACATAAGGAATCAAAAAGAAATTAAACATAATTAAAATTAGTGCCCCTATACTATCTGAATATCTCGTATCTAAATTAACAAAAACAATCGTCGTAATAACTAACGCTATAAAAAGAAGCCAAACTAAAATATTAAATATCTCATAAGCAATCTTGCGTTTTGATTTCTTGGTCTTAGTGTTTTCCATGTATATCTAATTATAACAATTGAAAGGAAATATTACATTACAATATTTAATTCGATATTTTATTACCGATACCCTTGAAGAGATTATATCCCTTTGATAAAATTATGCTATAAATAAAAGGAGATAATAATACAATGAAAGAATCAAAGTTTACAGGTGGTCTATTAGGTCTTATCGGAACTTATATCGTTAGTTTCCTTATTACAACTTTTACCTTAGGGATTGGGGCACCATGGGCTATATGCTATACAGAATCATGGCTTGCCGATCATACTTATATTGAAGGCAAAAGATTAGAATTCCACGGCAAAGGTATCCAATTATTTGGCAAATACATTGTGTGGTTCTTACTTACCATTATTACGTTAGGTATCTATAGCTTTTGGCTTGGTATCAAACTAAAACAATGGGTTGTCAGCAAAACAACATTTGCCGGGAACTAATTTAGTTTAGTGTAGTTATTCGCTAATCTTTCTTTAAGATATTTTGCTAAGGCTTTATCTTCACAATAAATATAGCAACCCTTTTGTCCACGGGGCAAAAGGGTTTTTCATTTATAATGAAGATTAAAAAATCAAAATTAATAATAACTTGGGAACAGTGTGAAGTCGGTAAAATATTTAGGGTGACTCGTGGATATGTATTACCCGTATCTGCAACAAGCCAACAAAAGACAGAAAATACACCCTATCCAGTTTACTCATCCCAGACTCAGAATAACGGGCTTATGGGATATTATAAAGACTATCTATTTGATACAGCGATTACTTGGACAACAGATGGTGCAAATGCCGGAACAGTAAGTTTTCGAGGTGAAAAGTTCTATTCTACTAACGTAAATGGGGTTTTATTATCAGATAAAGGTTATGCAAATAAATGTGTATCTGAAGCCTTAAATCTGTTAGCTTGGAAACACGTTTCACATGTCGGGAATCCAAAGTTAATGAACAATGTGATGTCTGAGATCGAAATATTAATTCCTAAAACCATAACAGAACAGGAATCCATTTCTCAGTTATTGACTACGTTGGATACCCTTATCACCCTTCATCAGCGTAAGTGCAAATTGTTTAATTCAAGCCTGAAAGCAGCCTCATTACTTGATCAATATCTTTATTTTCAAGTTCATGAATGATATGTAAATAGGTTTTTTGTGTTGTGGTCATACTAGCATGGCCTAGTCTCCTTGCTACGCTTGCAATTGAAACTCCAGAGAAAAGTAATAATGAAGCATGCGTATGTCGTAAGCCATGAATCGAAATTTGTGGAATGTTTAAACGTTTACAATGTCTGGTTAGTGTGTGATTAATTGTTGAGTTATATGTCCTATCTTCTACAAATATGGGTTTTTCTATATCCTTATCCTTCAATAGTCCAGCAAACTGGGTAACTGTTCTCCAATCAATCTGAACTTTTCTCATAGAAGACTTATTTTTTGTTTCTTGAAACCCACCTTCACCTTTGTAATCCCGTGTTTTATTGATTGCTATTGTTTGGTTGGAATAGTCAAAATCTTTCGGTGTTAGTCCTAATGCTTCAGAAAACCTAATACCAGTCTTAGCAATGATCAAAATTAACCAGTATGAAGGATAAAAGAAAAATAATCAGTTATGGAGCGGAGAATTCAAATTAAAGGTTGTTTTAGACATCATTGAAAACGAACTCTCATACAGCCAAGCAGCGCGTAAATATAATATGTATCTATCATCAGGAAGTTTAAATGATACATTACCTGAAAGATGGGTCTATCAGTATAGGCTTTATGGTAAAGAGCGCTTTTTTCAAACGCCTAAAGACTATCGTATCTGTTATACAAGATCTTTATAATGGTGAAGTTAAAGGGTATCAAATCTCTAGGAGTCAAAACCAGGACTTGATTCTTCGAACACTCAAAAAAGCAATCAATCCAAATGAAGATTTATCAAAACTCCTTATACATTCTGATCAAGGCATTCTATACCAATCACCTAAATATCGTAATTATCTTAAAAAGTCATCATTTACTCAATCGATGAGTGCTAAAGGAAATGCTTATGATAATGCAGTGGTTGAAAGTTTCTTTGGAACACTTAAATGTGAAACCATCTATTTACAAAAAGTTAAATCATTATCTGACTTAATAAGAACCATAGATGAATATATCTATTGGTATAATCACGAAAGGATTAAGTTGACATTAGGAGGATATTCTCCTATACAATATAGACTCATGAATCAATAAATGATCAATAACTACAAAGAACATAAAGTACAAGAAAATGGTATCAATTCAAGGTTATTGCACCTTTAGCAATGGCTGTAACAGGGTATCCATCAACGGAAGAAGGAATAATCACGGGTGCTGATGAACTCCAATTTCCTAAATATTTAAAAATTTTTGCTTGATTTTGTGTGATCAAGTATATAAAAACTCCGTCTTCTGAAACAAGGCCATCCTCCAATTGAGAATTCCAAATGACACCTTTGACTTCGTCAAACCAGGTTGAATCCCAATTACTTGGTTTTTGGCTTGCCTTAACATGTATTTCGGCATTGCTTAATCCATAGAAGCCTAAATAATTAACTGCACTAACGGAAAGAGGAACGGTTACAACTCGAAGAACTTGAGAAGCATAAAAGGCATAAGTAGAGATGAATTCGACACCATTAGATATTTCAATAAAGTTGACTCCTCCATTATGACCAATCAACGAGAATTGATTGATTCTAGATACGGGTTTTGATAGATACATTGATGGAATTGTCACTTTCCCTGATGTGTTCTTTATTGCAAGTATTTCCATCGTTAAAAGTTTTTCTAAATACACAAAATGATCATCTTGTAAAATTTGTGATGATGTGTATCCAAAAGCATATCTACCCCATTCGTAAACCGCTACTGAATTGTTAGCTAGTATCATATCTTTTTGTTCGTTTTCAAACACAACGACAGCGGCAGGAAAGTATGATATTACTTCTTCATAATCATAACCAACCCAACTTGCAAAGATAGTACTACTAATATTCACGATAGGTGAGGGGATATGGAGTATATAGAGTTGCCTTGTAAACATAAATGAGTAGATTCCAATTGATGTAATTGAAGATGGAAGATTAATTCTTGAATTGTTTTAAATGCAACCTTGACACTTTTGCGGATAAAGGAAAGGCTGGCTTCATTGACGATGAGCGTCCCTTTAAACCCTGCATTTATAATGGCGTCAAGTGAAGAAATATTTAAAAAATCATTTGATTGTAAGATAATATATTCGATTTGGTCAATGGCGATAATGGACTGTATCTGCCGCAGCAAAGCATCACTATGATAGTGTGCGCCTGGATCCAGTAAAACATGATGAGGCCCATAACTCAAAAGATAACTATGTCGATCAATGTCTTGTTCAATTAGAATCGGCGTGATTGTCAATTGACTCATAATAAAAACTTCCTCTTTTTAGTTTATCATTATCTGATTTGACTAAATATGAGGAAGTTATTTTATGATTGTTAATTAATCGGAGCGGCTGCCACTACGTGGGCGACCCATTCCGGTCCGAGGACGTGATGAGTTTGAACGGCCAAAGCCACTCTTGCTATAACTCTTCTTTTCGCCACCTTGACTTGTCCGTGGTCGAGCATAGGAGCGCTTTTCTTCACTGCCACCTGACTTAGGGGCACCAAAGTCATTTTGCTTACCACGGTATGTTCCTGGTTTTGGTTTAGAAGAACCATCGCCAAATTCGACAAATGGGGTTTTTGTTGAGGCACTAACACTCTTGTATGTGTTAGGACGGCCAAAGCTCTTCTTGCCTTTATAGCCTTCATTGCTTCTTTCACCAGCTGGACGTGAGTATGAACGTTTTTCACCTTCACCTTCGGTTGAACGAGGACGACTGTAAGGACGTTTTTCGCCGCCTTCTCCGCCTTCACTTCTCCGACCTTGGTAACCAGTCTTGTTGTAACTACGTTTTTCACCTTCCTCAGTGGTGCGTGGACGATCATAAGAGCGTCTTTGTCCACCTTCGGTTGAACGTGAACGACCTTCATAGCCACCCTTGTTATAAGCACGACCTTCTGTCTTTTTAGCATAACTTCTGGTTGCGCCTTCTTCAGTTGCCTTTTCTATCCGTTGACGTCTTTGCTCTTTGACTTCGGTTTTTTCTGAATCTTCAAATGCCGATTCAGAGATGTTTTGGAATACTTTTTTCTTGTTTGTTACTTCTTTTTTACGCTTGCCAAAGTTAGCGGGCGCCGTGTCCACTAATTCTCTTCTATTTCCTTTTTTCTCGACTTTTGCTTTATATTTACCAGTTTCAGGTTCACCAACATAACGACGGTTACTTGGTCTTTCTGGCCGTGAGGTTGTTTCTACTCTACTCTTTTCTTGACTTTCAGCAACGACAACACGTTTGAATTTGCTATCTTCACTAACTGGTTTAAGATCAAGAACGGTGAGTTTGAGGCCTGTATGTTTTTCGACCGCTCTTAGAAGCGCTCTTTCCCCATTACTACAGAAGGTAAAGGCTTCACCCTTTAATCCTCTTCTCCCTGTCCGACCAATCCGGTGAACATAGGTTTCAGCGCTTTCAGGCAAATCATAGTTAATAACGTGTGAGAGATCATCAATATCGATACCACGTGAAGCAATATCGGTTGCAATCAGCACTCTTGTCCGTTTAGCTTTAAAGTCATTTAATGCTTGTTGTCTGGCACTTTGTGATTTGTTGCCGTGAATGGCATCAACTTTAACGCCGTATTCAATCAGGTCCTTGACGAGGTGATTAGCCCCATGCTTGGTCCGGGTGAAGACAAGGACAGATTCTAATTTTGGATCTGTTAATAGATCAAGTAGTAATTCAAATTTTTGTTTTTTCTCAACATAAAATAAGGAGTGATTAATCTTATCAATCATCATTTCAGGTGGGGCCATAATCAGTGTTTTTGGGTTAACAAGTAATTCACCCGCGAGTTTAGCAACTTCAGGGGAAACGGTCGCAGAAAACATTAAGGTTTGTCTTTCTTTGGTAATAAAACCTTTAATGTGTTTAACGTCTTTAATAAAGCCCATATCAAGTAAGGTATCAGCTTCATCGAGGACAAAGTATTTCACGTCGCTAAGGGAGACCACTCTTTGCTTCATTAAGTCAATCAGTCTGCCTGGGGTCGCGACAAGAACATCAATCCCCTTTTTGAGCATAATTTCTTGACCACGTTGGGAAGCACCACCATAAATGGCGCCTGTTTTAATATTGAGTTTACCAGCGTAAGTTTTAAAGCTTTCTTTGATTTGCTCTGCTAATTCTCTCGTAGGAGATAAGACGAGGGCTTTAATCTTACGGCTTTCTTCTTTTTCACTCTTGCTATTAGCCAAAAGTTGGATAATAGGAATAGCAAATGCTGCTGTCTTGCCTGTGCCTGTTTGGGCTGAGGCTAATAAGTCGTGACCTTCTAAAATAATCGGTAAGGCCTCGGTTTGAATAGGGGAAGGATTTTCGTATCCTTGTTGATCGATTGCCGCTAAAATTGGGGCAATGATGTCTAGTTGTTGAAATGTCATGTTTTCTCTTTTCTCTTGAATTTTATTCAGGGGATGAAACCAACAAAAAAAGCGCTGGTAATTAAAGCTAGACAGCGCTATTTTGAATTCAACTAACTAAGAGACATTAATCTATTGAGATGTCAAACTGTCGTGTGGTCGACAGGCGTTATGTAACTTTTAAGGTCTCCGTATTTAATCATCTTTTTAAGACCTAGTAGAGTGTAGCATAAATTAGAAAATATACATATAAATATAAAAATTTGAACTGATACTAAAAACCTGTACTCAGTGTAACCTAATATATATGCAGGAGCATCATATGAAGGATAAAAAGAAATAGAATAGACTATGGAGCGGAGAATTCAAGTTAAAGGTGGTTTTAGACATCATTGAAAACGAACTCTCATACAGCCAAGCAGCGCGTAAATATGATATGTATTTATCATTAGGAAGTCTAAATGATACATTACCTGCTGGATGGGTATATTAGTATAGACTCTATGGTAAAGAGTGCTTTTTTCAAAAGCCTAAAGACTATCGTATC
>CALAWM010000074.1 GCA_937895315.1 uncultured Caryophanales bacterium
TTACCCTTATTTTTCAACTAACGATGTATCGCTATAAACAAGGGCGGAAATATTCATTTCGGAATGAATTACCCTTTGAATTAGTCCAAGGTGTTGATTCACGTTTTACCCATTATCATTATGTTTTAATCTTTATGGTTACGTTAGCCCAAGTGCTTTTTGCTTTTAATTATATTGATACCTTAGTGTTATGGTATGAATACTTATTAATAGGCAGTGTCACTTTAAGTGCCGTAATGTTTTATCTTTTATTCTTTATTAAAGTCTTTGAAGTAAAAAAACACTTAATTGTCGTCATATTACAAGCGTTAAGTGTTGTAACGAGTTTAATCGCTTTTGGTTTATTATTACAGTTTAATATTCGGGGGACGCAAAGTTTATTTTTTGCGATTGTAAGTTACGTTATTGCCTTTATTGCTTTATTACTTTTATTTAATCCCAAATTACGGCAATGGCCAATTATGGATAAAGTATTACAACAAGATGGCAGTGTCTTAATTTTAAGACCACGTTTCTTTTTATTAGCCCTTTATGAATGGGGTTTTATTATCTTACAATTCTTACAACTAATCTTTATGTATGTCTATTTATACTTCCGATAAAAGGAAGAAGAAGTAATAAAAAAAACTCACGATCAAGTGAGTTATTTTTTTATGCTTTGGCGGACTTATTAAGACTACGATACGCTCTTGCGGACATCCGGACGGTTTGGATTTTGCCATCAACTTCTACTTGGTAGTTTTGTAAGTTGACGCCCCAGCGCCGTCTAGTCGCGCGAAGTGAGTGACTGCGTTTATTTCCACTTAAGGGTCCTTTGCCAGAGACTGGACAATATCTTGCCATGCTTATTTCCGCCCCATTCAATAAATGCTTGTTAAGAATAACATTATTTATTTATATTTGCAACAAAAGAATATATATATTATATATTTTTGTGTAATAACTTAAAGTTTTAATTTCGGAAATGCCTTATTTATTTCTTCAATTGACCAATATGGTTCAACTTTGGCAAGCATCGCTTGATAGACAAGTTTTTGTGGATCATGGGCTAAATATCGTTCATCACCCTTCCTTGTTACAAAGCGAATGCTAAGTTTTTTACCAGAATAATTTTCATCAATATAAATAATATCTTTGTATGGGTAATAAAGTACTTGTTTACCTTTATGATGAATTAGTTCATGTTTACCAATTTCATAATAACTACTTTTATAACCAAAGATTAAATAAATTATCGTCGTTATGGTCCAAATCCCTACGGCGAGGTAATGGTATAAGGTTGGCGGAAAAGTAATCCCCATAATTAAATAGAAGATAATCGCGACAAGGAAGTAGACGGGGAGATAAATAATAAGTAAGCCTTTGAAACTTGTGTAAATTTTCTTGTTCATGAGTTTTGGATATCGCGACTAAAGTCATCAAAGCGGCCGCTGAAGCCGTTGACAAAAGTCCGTACATTCCCTTCTAATTTTCTAGCGTCATTTAAGTCATTTGTGAAGTGGTCACTAATCTTGACGCGGACTAATTCATATATTTTAAAGTATAACGTAAGTAAGTAGTTACCAAAATCAATGCCAAGTTTTAAATCTTCGGCACTAATAAGGTATTCGTGGACAAATAAACTGGCAAAAGCATAATGAGGGTGAAGATCACCAAGATTAACAATTTCAAGGAGTGATTTCAAGGAATATTCGGTCGTAGGACCAAGTAATTCCCCAGCCCAGCCAAAGCGTTCGGCAATATGCCATGGTAAATTTTTCCGTCCAGCATGAACTAAAGATTCTTTCGCCTTATCAACTTTAATTTGGCGATTTGAATCAATTAATTTAATTCGTCTTAAAGCGGCATCGCGTCTTTCATTAAAGCGTCCGGTCAGCTGCGGATTTTTTTCTAAAATAAGAAGGGTTACGGTCGTTTCTAAAAGACTACGCCACAAAATAAAAGCATCATTATAAAACTCTTTTTCTAGGAGAATCAGTCCCGAGATAAGTTCATCAAAAAAGCGATTTGTCATTTGATGAAGCGTTAATTTTTTATAATCATAATGCTTGGTATCAACTTTGGTGAAATGGTGATAACGGCGATTAATTAAATTTTCAAATTCCATAATAATTGGATCAATGATTTGGTCGCGAGTGAAGATGTGGTCAGGATCTTTTTTGGCTTCTTCACTTTTAATTACCCCTTTAATTAAGTCATTGATGTGGTCAACGTTTAAAAAGTATGTCTTTTGGTATTCAATACTCCGCGTCTTAATTTTATGGTTATGACGCATGATAACGCGCTCGGCAAAAATATTAAATTCTTCATGGGGCGCATTGAATAATTTTCGATAATTTGGAAACTCTTTTTTAATGGCGTTTCGGAAGTAATCGAGTTTGTCATTGGTGTTTGGGGAGATCTGAATGTCATCCTTTAAAAGGCGACTTACTTGAGCTCTTGACAGTTCATAATTGGCCATCTTGACCCTCCTTTCGCATCACTTTGATAAAAGCTAAATATTTCTTCTTTATTATACTAGTTTTAATACCCTTTGACCTTTTTATATGATAATATAAAACATATGAATGAAGGAGAAAATTTTTTTGAGCCTGTTTACAATCATCCCTAATAACTTTTTCTCGATTCTCGCGAGTAAAAATAAAGAGATCTACGCCGAGGCGCTTCTTTTGTTACATCGTTCGATTGAAGATAACGATTTATTTATTAAAAAGAATGAATTTACTAGAAACTTAAAAGATCGTCTTAATGAATTAGCCTTAACCGTCGACATTAGTGCCGAAGAAGAAGGTGAAGACGAAGAAATCATCAACCATAGCGATAAAGCAAGTTTTATTGTCCGCCGTTTAGAAGAATGTGGGTGGATTGACGTTGAAGTTAATCCGGAAAACTTTGAAGAATATATTGCTTTACCAAGTTATAGCATCAACATGCTCGCCCTTATTAGTAGTTTAGTGAAAGAAAGTACGGCGGAATATGTCAGTTTAGTTCACGCTACCTATAGTGAACTTTCGCTTGAGGATGAAATGCGCGACGAATTTATGTATGCAACTTTAGTGCGCGCTTTTGAAAATACCAAAGCACTTAACGTTGAACTTATTACCCTCGCCCATAGTATTCGTATCTTCCAAAACCGTTTAGGTAAAGTCTTTAGTACTAATAATATATTAAGTGACTATTTTGATAATTATAAAACCCGGGTTAGTGACCGATATTATCACCCTTTAAAAACCTTTGATAGTGTGGCGAAATTCAAACGCCCGATTTTAACTATTTTACAAAAGTGGCTTTATGATGATGAAGTTCGGAGTCAACTTGTAACCCAAGCTTTAATGTGGAGTCGGCATAAAGATAAAGATGCCGCCGAAGCCGATATTATTAATAAGATTAACTTTATTAGTGATATGTATGAAAGAGTAAGCGATAATCAAATTGATCAAAAACATCATGAATACACGAAAGCAAGTGCCACCAAAATCTTATATTTAAATAGCGCCGATAAATCAATTAAAGGTCACCTTGACTTTATCTTTAAAACATATGCCGAAACCTTAAGTCGAAGTGGAAGTGTCAGTCCAATCTTAAATGGTCTTGCCGAATCCATTACTTTTAATCGCCATGGCTATATTAGTCCTGATAGTTTAACATTACCGATCATCCGCGAATTACGGAGTGATTCTTTACCACTCTCTTTAACGGATTTTGATGATATGCGGGACGCTTTGATGGAGCATTTCCTCGAGCAAACGAGCAACCAATTTAGTAATGATGCCATCTTTGACTTTATGGATCTTGCTTTTAATGATGAAAGTGAAGTCCATATTAAAGATATTCCCTTACCAACTTTTGAAGCATTCTTGCTTTTAATTTTAGCGACAATAAAGACAAATGATGAACAATGTTTCTATATTGTCGAAACTGACCCCGGTAAAATAAGTAGCCACGGCTATAGCTTACCGAACCTACGATTTATCAGAAAGGAACTTGCCCTCTAATGTTTGAAGAAACCATTTTAAAGATGACGCGCGCTGATCAAGAAGCGTTTGCTAAAGCCATCAATCAATTACTCTTGACGAGTTTTATCGTTCGTGACGAATTTGATCGTCGCGAAAAGACCATTAAAATTAATCCCACCTATCGTTTTATTGAACGGCATATTGACTTAATTAATGATTATTTAAGTTATAGTGGCTGGCGGGTTGATAAAGATTTAATTAAAGGGGTATTTAGCCTTGTTAATGAATATGACCAAAATCGCTTACGGTTTGACCGTGAAGTTAGTCTTATCCTTTTCGTCTTACGTTTAATCTATGAAGAAGAGAAGAAGGAAGGCGGCCATA
>CALAWM010000075.1 GCA_937895315.1 uncultured Caryophanales bacterium
GCGGTAATTAATGTAATTGAGACATCAAGCCCCACTAAGATTGGCACTAAGACGGTGGCCCCAAGCATCGCAAACATATGTTGGAAACTTAAAATGGTTGTTTTAAAAAATCCTTTGTTTCGATGTCTAAGTTTAGTATTTGCTTCCATATATACCTCTTCTATTACCCATATGTTGGGTTAATTATTTAATGTTTCTAAATAGGTTGCTAATCTTTGACTATGTTTAGGATTATAATCTTTACTTTTAATGAATTCTTTCAGTTCCGGTAATGATAGCCACTTATGGTCAATTGTGTCGCCTTTTAAATAGACGATATCTTTCTTCCCTTTAATATAGGCAATATAACCTTGATTAATCGCTCTTGTTTCATCATTGACAAAATAATAGGTTGGAAAAACTTCAGTGATTATTAATCCGGTTTCTTCTTTGACTTCACGGATTGCCCCTTCTTCTTTTGTTTCCCCACTTATTAATGATCCGCCGGCACTTCCTTCATAAAGTCCAGGGAATTCAGCTTTGTTATAATCTCTTTTCATAACAAGATAAGTACCGTCTTCATGTTTAATTAGCGTTTCAACGATAATATGAAAAAGACCATGAGGAATCTTTTGTCCTTTAGGAATGACAATAGCGCTTTTTTGACCTGCTTTGGTATATAAATCCCAATATTCCATAATTACTTCTTGCTTTATATTATATATTGCTTTTCAAATAAGTAAGAAAATATGGAAAGATAAAGAAAAGCCGAGTGATGAACTCGGCTTCTTTTAAACTATTTATTAATGATTAGATCGTCGGTAACGGGGCTTCGGTGTAGCTTGTGAAATCTGGTAATTCAAAGGTCACATCACCATCATATTTCATCCCTAAACTAAATCCACCTTTAATCGTAATTTTATTTCTTTTTACGACTTCTTGTTGTAAGGTTGTTTCGTTATATTCTTTTGTTTCGGAAAATGTATCAAGATCAAGATTGGCTTCAATCTTACCAAGTAAACCTTCCTTATTAAGGACGAGATCAATTTTTAAGGTCCGAATGTTAATTGATTTATTTAGACCTTCAGCAACTCCTTCACGAATTGTTGCATATTCTTCACTCGTTGGTTCACTATTTGGGCTAAAAGTTGTAATAAATAAGTTCGTGACGGCATCAATGAGGTCATCTTGGGTAAGTTCATACGTAACGTGTAATTCACCGCGGATGATACGGGCATTTATGTTATCTAAACCATTGAGTAATGCTTCAAGTTGTTCGGTGTTTTTAGGATCAATTGGCACAACTTCAGTACCTTGGGTAAAATCAAGTGGTCCAATATTGGCTTTGACTTTATTTTCTTCGGTCACCGTTGGACCAGTCGGGGTCTTTTTCGTGGTGATCTTATAGTCAGCATAAAGCCATCCAGCATCGTAATATAGTCCCGCATTCCCTTCAAGTTTTGATTGTTCAACATCGTCTAATTTTGAAGAGAAACGACCTTGAAGATTACCGGCCATTTGCACGGTTTCGGTATTCATATTTTTAATTTTGGCACTGGCGTCAAAATCAAGAAGCGTTTCAGTTTTCGCTTTTGGTTGTTCAATTGAATCGAGATATTCAATATCGATGGCACTTAGTTCAGCGCTGATGGTCGCTTGAATTGCTTTGTGTTCTTCGGTTGTCGTTTTTTGCATTGCTTCAACAACTTGCTTGTTTGCTTCTTGGCTATCAACCTTTTTAGCAAAGAGCTCACATCCAGTAAGCGCTACTAACGCCACTGGGAGGAATATTAATGTTTTTAGTTTCATATGTTAGAAACCTCCTTTCATATTTCCTTACTTTAATTATAGCAAGCAATCAAACTTATCTACTATTTATTTGCTTTAACCAAAAGTTATGATTTCATGCAATTAATTTATGAATGTTTCTTCATGTTTGATTTCAAAAATCATTTATATATGATGCTACGCTTATTTCTTGTTATAGGGTATTAAAGTTAATTTCCGCATCTTCATTTCAAAGAAAGATAAAAGAACAATTAAGGAAAAGAAGCAAAAGTTCAAATTATTCCCCCTTCATTAGTGAATTGCTATAATAATAATATGCAAATTTATTTTATACCTAACGGCTTAACAGATTTTAATGAAGAAATGAAACGTTATTTGGCGGCCGCCCTTCCTTTTGCCCGCTTTACTTTTGCGCCTGAACGGAATAATAATGCAGAAATAATCATCGGTTATCCTACATTAGTACTCC
>CALAWM010000076.1 GCA_937895315.1 uncultured Caryophanales bacterium
TAAACGATAGCACAGTTGGTTTCGGCATTTAGACCTTCACCAGTCATAATATCGTTTGCGACCACTAAGGCTTGATCAGTAGTACTAACAAAACCGGTAATAACTATATTAATTTGTTTTGTTGTATTGTAGTCTTTACGAATTCCATAAAAGTTAACTTTGTAGCCAAGACCAAGTTGTTCTGTGGTTGCATTTGTTAAGAAGTCTCTGGCGTTAGTATAAGTGTACGTTCCTGTGACTTTGTCAAATGTAAACACGGATGTAGTTGCTGAAGATCCATAAACTGCAATTTCTGATAAGCCATCTTCAGATATTAATACCATGTTCCCATATTGTGCTGGCGCAGCAGCAGTTCCAGTTGTATCCCAGCCTTTAATGTAGGCAGAGCTAGAATAGATAACATTTTGCTCATTTGCCGCAGCAATAATTTCTGCTAAAGTGGCAGGAACTTGTGCTGGTTCAGAAAACAACACTTTAACTGTTCCTGTTCCAGTATAGTCAATACCACTAACTGTGATGGTCGCAGTAATCGTTGCTTCTCCAGGTGCAACAGCAGTTACCAATCCTGAAACTGCATTGATTGTCGCGATATCAGTGTTGTTAATTGTCCAAGTTACTACAGCATCTGGAGCATTAACAACAGATGCTTCATAAGTATAAGTTTCACCAACTTCAAGTGCTTGTTCAGCAGTTGTAATTGTTACATTTGGGGTAGTTGTTGTTACCATACCAAATACTTTCACATCGTCAATATATAAGCGTGATGTTGAGCTTGGAGCAGCTGAAAAAGTTATCATAAAACGTATACGAACATTTGCAAAAGCTCCTGTAGCGCTAATGTTATAAGTGTAGCCATCAGCTGCAGTGCCAAGAGAGAAGGTTTCATCTCCTAGCCATGTTAATCCGCTGTCAGTCGAATAAGAAACAAGAGCATTTATTCCAGTAGTATTTTTGGCATTAAATGTAACCTTAGTGGCTCTTTGTAAATCAAAATCGGTAAATGTATAGCCTAGATTGGATGTTGCAGTTGTATACCATCGCATTTGCATGGATTGACCACCACTTAAAGGCGATGTAGTTGATGGGGTGCCATAGTAAGTTCCCCATTCTTTACCGGAAGGACCGCTATATGCAACAGTTGAATTATTATAAACATTTGTGGCAGTAAATCCATCTGATGATTCAAATCCTGTTGAATATATTTCTTGTTCAACGTCGGCAGCCTTAACTCCCACTTCGGCTTTTTGTTGGGATAAAGAAATCCCGACACCAAAGGCTAAAGCAATGGTAACCAATGGTGTAAATAATTTTCTTACAAGTTTTTTCATAATGTTCTCCTATAAATTATAAAAGTAGAGTATTTTTCGCTCTAGGTCTATCTTAAAGATAAAAGATATAATTGTCAAACAATAACTATATATGTATATACAAGAAATATAAGGTTATTATTCTTATTCGGGTATCAAATTACCGATATATATGATTATATGATATAAAGTAATTAATATATGAATGTTTTACAAAATTCAAATGATTTTCAAAATTGATATTTTTAATGTGTTTTTTATATTGACAAAAAGTGTCAACTTTATGTTTTACAGTCCTTTAGAGAACGTTTGGATGATTAGAAAATATAGGTAAATGTTAAGCCAATTACAATCAGAGCTTGTCCTAAAAGATAGAAAAGCATAATGTAATAATCACGTCTTTTAAAGTCTTTGATAAAGGTTGCTTTGATTAATATTAAGTCACTAACAAGGAAGCTTATGCCTCCGATTATGCCTAGAATCATGAAGTCTGTAAAACCTTTGGCGCTAGCAATAATACTGACTAATGTTACTAATACGAGGACACTTAAATATAGGTTACCAAGTAAGGATAAATAACGGTCATTAGTAATCTTCTTGCTAAAAGGATAAAAGGCTAGGGTTAAAGATAACATTAAGAATAAAGCAATAACGTAAAACCACCACGGGACCGGGTTATCTTTAAGCATAATGAAAAGTACTTCACTAATATAGCAAAAGTGCCCTAGTAAGAAAGACACTGTTCCTAAAATAAATAACTTCCTCTTTTTGACAAAGATTAAGAAGATATCACCAATCATTCCTAAGGTTGCCCCAATATATATTAAAGGGTGATCTGGTAACGCAAATAAAGCACTTAAAGCCAGAAAGAATAAAGAGAATGGTTTTAAGATCATTCTTCCTTTTTCAAGTTCATTAAAGGCAAGAATTAATTCCGCGAAAGAAATTAGGACAAATAGACAAAAAAAGATGTAAGCAAAGGTATTTATCATATATTTATCTCTCCGTCATTATTTTAACACAAGATTATATAAAGAAAAAGGAACCAAATAATGATTCCTTTATATAATTAATAGGTTTATTTACTTCTTTTTTCCCGGGACATCGTGTTTATTACGACTCCGTGGTTCATAACTTTCTTCAGCGTCAATTAAGACAATCGGATCATCATAACTTGCCGGTTTCCCGTTTATTATCCGTTGGGTTCTCGTCGCCGGTTTCCCACTTATCGGGCAGATGGCGGTTAGTTTGGTGACTACTTCGGCCCGGGCAAGGATACTAGGCATTGGACCAAAGGGTTCACCGCGAAAGTCCCGGTCAAGCCCTCCAACTATCACCCGGTAACCAAGGTCAGCAAGATGATCGACTACTTCGGGGAGTTCTTCATCAAAGAATAGCGCTTCATCAACGATAATAACTTCGACTTTATGGTCTTTTAAGTAAGGAAGGATTTCTCTAGCTTTTTCAATATTAAAGGCATCTTTTTGATTTTTATTATGGCTTTTGATGACATTATCGCCATAGCGATCATCAATTTTTGGTTTAAAGACAATATAAGGGATATGGGCGTATTCAAGACGCTTAATCCTTCTAATTAGTTCTTCGGTTTTTCCGGCAAACATCGGGCCACAGACGACCTCAATATAGCCGCCATCAAAGTTATGATACATAGTGCTTACTTCCTTTTCTTAAATTATTTCAATTACTATCATAACAAATAAAAAAAGGAGAAACATCTTTATGTATGAAATATTTTATTTTCAAATAAGCAAAGCGTTTTTGATAAGTAAAGGTTATTAAGGAAATAAATATCGAATATGGTAAAATAATTGTATGAAAGGAATATAAAAATGCAAAATAACGACAATTTGACACGCTTTCTCCTCACCTTCTTCTTAGGTTGGATTGGTAGTCTAATCATTAACCATTCCTCACTTCGGCCGGAAGGTTGGAAAAGTCGCACCTTAGCCTATATCTTCTTAACGATGATTACCTTTGGTATTTATGGGTTCGTCGCGGCAATTATGAATCTCACCTTTGATCCCAATAAACCATCAAACATTGGCTACTTCCGCGTTAATAACTAAAGTAACGACTTAAAACGAAGAATGACACGAAACCAACCGTGTCATTTTTTTATTTCTCCTTTGCTTTTTATCATCTTTCAGGCAAGATAATAAGTAGGGAGTAATAAGATGCTTTATTTAGCCTATGGTTCAAATATAAATAAAGAGCAAATGAAAGAACGTTGTAAAGACGCGCTTTTTGTTACTTCGGGTTTACTTGAGGACTACACTTTAGTGTTTGATGGTTATTCAAATTCACGGGGCGGATTAGTCGCCGATATCCGGAAAGAATTAGGGAAGAAAGTCCCTTATGTTTTATGGCGAATAAGTGACCTAGACTTACGAATGCTTGACTGCGCGGAAGGCTATAAAAAAGATCGACCAAATACCCAAAACTCTTATTACCGGACAACTATAAATATTCCTGAATTTGGTAATGTATATGTATATTTAATGACGCCTACTTTTATTAGTAAAAGACAAGAGAATCATATTATTCCTTCAGAATATATAAGTATTATTAAAGATGGTTATCGTTATTTTCGTCTTGATATTAGTTATCTTGAAAAAGCAATTAATAACGTGAAAAGTTAAACGGGCAAGAAACTATAAAGGGCGCTTATAATCGGCTTTATTGTTAAAGTATTAGAATAGGTGGCATGCACCTTTTTTTCATAATTTTACCTATTTCCTTCATAACATAGAGTAATTTCTTATGAAATTAGTGACAAAAGTAGGATACTATATTATTATGGAAAACTATGAATTACGACTTGCTTTTCTTAATGACTTACCCGCAATTATGGCGATTATTGATGATGCCCGAAAAAGAATGAAAAGTCATGAGTCCGGACAATGGCAAGACGGGACGCCACGCCAAAAAACTTTCATTAATGATATTGAAAATAATTACCTTTACGTGGCAACCTCAAATAATGAAATAATCGGCGTAATGGCCGTTTTAGATTATGAAAAAGGGTATGAAAAACTATTGACCGGAATGTGGTCGAATAATGATCCTTATCTTGTCCTTCATCGCTTCGCCGTGAAAGATGATTACTTACGAAAAGGGGTCGCTTCTTTTATGTTAAATGCCGCCGAAAACATTGCAAAAACGCGTCATATTAGGCAAATTAGAATTGATACCCATGAAAAGAATCTAGAAATGATTAGTTTATTAGTAAAGAATCAATACATCAAAAAAGGATCAACATTAATTGAAGACACTAAATTAAGAGTCGTATTTGAAAAGATAATTAATTAAAACTAAATCATTGCTTTACGGCGTTTAACGTAATAGAAACCAATTAAAGATATTAAACCAATTGCACTTATAAGGACGATACTAAAAGTATTATCTCTTTTATTTTCAATATATTGTATACCTGATGTTCCGCTATTACTTGCTACCCAGGCATTTAAGTAGGCAATCCGATTGCGGGCACTTATAAAGGCACTATCATTTGATGTATCAAATACATTTCTTGCACTAGGAGATAGTTGATTATATGCAATATTTAAGACATTTAAAATGGTTGCACAGTTATCTTTAGCACTTGCACCTCTTCCGTTATTAATTGCATCTACTAAACGGGTTGCACTAGTCGTCGGATCAACCGTTGCGCCGTTAACATAGAGACTTGGGAGGACTTGACTTGTGGTATAAGCGGCAAAACGAGGATCCATACTGTTATATTGAATTTTTCTAGCAGATAAAGCGAAATTACTAATCGTTGCTTTACCCGCACTATCAATGGTAATTTTCCAAGATGAATTAGAGTCCAAAGTTGAACTTGTATACAATTTATTTGATGAACCACTATAAGAAATAAATTTTCCAGCATTGGCACTATTTACTAGTTTAAAGGCAAATGTATTCGCTTCATAACCAATTTCTAGGCTTAATTGCATGATATTACTATTTAATTCTAATTCCTTGTTGTTATTCAAGTATGTGACACTTCCAGATACAAAAAAATCAGGATCTATTGCGGTAACCATCACAAAATTACCAGTGGATGCTTGGGCACCAATTGTATATATTGATCCATACGCTAAATCACTGACGTTTGATACTCTGGTCATATTGGTGGTGGTAGTAACACTAACGCCGTAACTACTCGAAACACTTTTACCCTCATAAGTGGCAGTAACAGTTAGGCTTGTTACTCCTTCTTGAGGGCTTAAAGGATTAAATGACCATGACACAAGAATTGTAACATTTTGTGATGAAGAATCACTGTAGTGACCAGTGACATTTAAACCACTTGTACTCCAACTTTCCGCGGTTGTATAGGTGTTTTTTGCTAGAGTTCCACTTAATGATAAAGAATTTAAGGTCGCCGGCGGCGTATTCGTAACATTAATGGTTGCCGTGCCTTTAATCGTGTTATTTTCTAATGAGGTCGCCGTAATTGTTGTTTGTCCCACCCCAAGGGCAGTGACAAAGCCATTATTACTAACACTAGCCACATTATCATTTGAACTTGACCAACTAACAAGTGGGTTAGTGGCAGTTGCTGGTAATACATTGGCGGTTAATTGTAAGGTTTTATTTGTGGAGGCTAAATTTATTGTTCCGGAACTTGGCGAAACACTAACGCTCGTCACTGGTACATTTGTGCTTTGACCGCTACATAAACTTTGCGTTTCACTATTCGTCTGACTCCAAATCCGACAAGCATAATCTTGGTGATCAATAAATGGATTGCGATTACCTTGCAGATTATGAACAACATTATTCCGATAGATTTCGCGGTTAGTAACCGGATGTTCAATATGCCATCTTAACATCAAAGCAATTGAATAGAAATTAAGCGTAATACTATAACCGTAACGAGTATTCATATACATTGTAGCCCGGGCGACTTCACCTTTGGCAAGGTCATTTGGCATGAAATATGATCCTGAAGTGTAATTGTCAGTAAGATTACCATATCCATCGACGACACGAGTACTAGTTGATTTATTTAGTTCATTAAATGGATTATTTCCCCGGACACTATTCGTTTTATTGTCATCCGCGAAGATATGATGATTATCATTAACGGCTGGCGCGGCTTCATTAAATAAGCTTTTCGCAAAAGAATGTTCTCTGTTCCAGCCTGTTGAACCACTGACATGGGCGGTTTTAAGTACAACTTGGCGCGAATAAATAAGTAAAACACTATTACTTTGTCCTTCGGCTTCATCCGCGGCTTCATAACGTGACCAATCATAAGATTCACTAGTCCCAACCGAAATTATTGATTTCAGTTTATTCTTTAATGTTTCGCCGGTTTCTTGACCAACACTTGCAAAGTAATTTCCTTCATTACTCGTTTGCGGTCCACTCCAAGCACTAACGGGGGTATTATCGTCTTTAAGAATACTTCGAAAGGTGAATAATGACCCTAAAAAAAGTACACTTAAGGTACTTAGGATAATTTTTTTAATAATATGGCTTCTTTTCATACGTCTTCTCTTTTTCAGGCTTTATCTCTAGGATAATCTGCGGTTGCCTAATTTTAGCATAACCTTAAAAATAGCGATAGGAAAGCGAGTGTAAAAGTGATTTCCATACAAAGTTACATAATGTTATTAATACGATTGCCGAAATACTATATATAAAGTAAAATGGCACTTATGAAAAAACAAACAATGAACCTCAAAAAAATTGCCGTTTTCCTTACAAGTCTTTTATTCCTGTCCGGACTCTTTTTAAATAGTGTCCGCCAGAAGGATGTTGATCAAACTCATGGTGAAGCATCTTATGTTATTGATATGACAAAAGATAATGCCCCGACAAGCGCAAATTACTATACGAATGCCGAAAATACAATCCGCTATAGTACTTTTGAATATATTGGCGTGAAAGCAAGTCCCAACAATCACGTTGAATTAAAAGAAACAGGTTATTTTGGTAATAAAAATAACTCACAAATTACATCAATTACGAGTATAAAGGCTAATTTCACGACTTTAGGAAGTTTAACCCTTGCCACCAGTTTTGATGGTATTAATTACACACAAACAACTATTACATCGGGCGTGACTAATTACACAAGTTCCCTTCCCTATCACTTCCGTTTAACCGCGAATAGTGGTGCGGCCACCATTATTCGCGGTTAAACGGAAGTGATAGGGA
>CALAWM010000077.1 GCA_937895315.1 uncultured Caryophanales bacterium
ATACCGTTACTTTAGTGAAAAACAGAGCCAAAGAAGCTTTACCGGGATATCGCGAAATAACACCGATGGTTTATTGCGGCCTTTATCCAAGTGATTCGAAAAAATACGGTGATCTTAAAGAAGCTTTAGAGAAGTTATCGCTTAATGATGCCGCTTTAAAATATGAACCCGAAACGAGTGTGGCCTTAGGTTTTGGCTTCCGGTGTGGATTTTTAGGACTATTACATATGGATGTTATTCAAGAACGTTTAGAAAGAGAGTATAACATCGATTTAATTTTAACGGCGCCAAGTGTTATTTATCACGTTTATCTTTATGATAAAACAATGCGCAAGGTCGATAATCCAAGTAAATTACCAAATGTAACGCTCGTTGAACGGATTGAAGAACCTTATGTTACGGCAAAAATTATGACCCCCAAAGAATACGTTGGTCCAATCATGGAATTATGCCAAGATCGCCGCGGTATTTACACCGATTTAACGTATTTAGATGATACCCGTATGGAAATTACATATGAAATTCCTTTGGCCGAAGTCATTTACAATTTCTTTGATAAATTAAAAAGTTATTCGAAAGGTTATGCGACCCTTGATTACGTTTTAAGTGATTATAAAGCAAGTAATCTGGTGAAAATGGATATATTACTTAATAGTCAACCCGTTGATGCTTTAAGCGTTATTGTTTATCGTCCAAACGCTTATAAACGGGGCGAAGCAATTTGTCGTGCTTTAAAAACCATCATTCCACGGCAACAATTTGAAGTTCCAGTCCAAGCGGCAATTAATAATAAAATTATTGCCCGGACCGATATTAAAGCCGTTCGTAAAGACGTTTTAGCCAAATGTTATGGCGGTGATATAAGCCGGAAGCGGAAACTCCTTGATAAACAAAAAGAGGGGAAGAAGCGGATGAAATTAGTTGGTTCGGTGGAGATTCCCCAAGAAGCCTTTATGTCAGTTTTAAGCATTGAAGACGATAATTAGTAAATAATTAGTAGAATTATAGTTTTTGGCTATGCAAGGTGCGCTAATATGTTAAACTTTAAGTGAGGTAATTATGAGTATTAATCAAGGAGAACGTTTCAGTAACGAACGCTACTTAACGAGAAATCAAGTTAGTCGCGCTTTAGGTACCACGCTAATTGATGATATTTGGAAAGAAGTGCTCCAATATCGCAATGCTTTTATGACGACCTTGCCCCTTCGGACGGTCGAAAGAAATCGGATAAATGTCGTTTTAACTCCCAAAATTAGTGATCGGATTAGCCAACTTGACCGGCGTTTGACAAGAATTCAAGCCCGTATTCAAGAACTAAGTGCCAACCATGTTCATTTTGAAGCGTTAAATGCTCTTTTATACCGTGATATTTTAAAAACCGTCGCTTCAAGTTATGATATTTCCTTCAATGAAGGAATTGTTAGTCAACTAATTAACGATGCCATTAGTGTTTTAAGTCCCCGGGAAATGTTTTTAAATGACTATTACCGCGGCTTAGAACTTGTTAATAATGCCCAATGGTTATCGTTTGATGAACGTTTACTGGCCGATGTCGGTCGTATTTTTAACGCTCCGCCTTTAAATAATTATATTTACCGGACTACCGAACTAAAATCACCGCGTCAAGTATCAGTTATCGGTCATCTTTACCAACACGTTCCTGTTAATCAAGTTACTGATTTTCTTAGCGATTTATACAAATTTATGAACGATAATAGTTTACCAACCATCGTTCAAAGTGCATTAGTGGTTTTTTATCTTGATTATATTAAACCCTTTGAAGCGCATAGTGAAATTATTGCGATTTTAATGGGAAAAAGTTATTTAGCGCAAAATGAATTAGCC
>CALAWM010000078.1 GCA_937895315.1 uncultured Caryophanales bacterium
TTTGGGGGTCTTTTCGCTTTTTCCACGATTTTCCACGTTCTATTTAATTGAGCCTTTTTTATGGAGCAGCTGACGGGAATCGAACCCGCACGGTTAGCTTGGGAAGCTAAAGTTCTACCACTAAACTACAGCTGCGTGTCCTATATTATACAACCTTTTTTGGGGATGTATAGTATTTTATTTCAGAAGAAATCGTTTTTTAATTTCCCGGAAGAAATTGATACGAATAATGATGGCCGTACTTAAAAAGATCGCGCCTGCTAAAGCAATCGCCACAATCATTGCCCAACCAAGTGGTTCTTCTCGGCGAAAGAATAGTGCAACTCCGGCAAAGATTACGGCAATAATTAAAAAGATTAGTAACGGGAAGAAGTTTTGTTTTTGTTTAGAAATGTTTGAAAAGAATAACGTGGCGGTTAAGATCAAGCCACCTCCAACCACGAGTGAGGCAACTTCAATTCCCGGCCATAGCGGAAAGACTAAATATATAATAACTATTAATATAGTTGTATTAATCGATGCTTTTACGGCAATACTCGTCCGATTATATTCAATTAATGTTGGTGTAAAGATAAGTGACCATGCCATCCATAATCCCCAGATCACAATTGCGCTCCAATAAGGGGCACCAACAAAGATATTAGTAATTAGACTAGCAATCGCAGCAAAAAGAAATGGCCATTTTGCCCAGTAAATAGCATTACGCCGTAAGTCTCTTCTAATGTTTTTGGCGGGATATACGACTTTTATGTTCATATACGGCACTCCCTTCTACTTCGATTTCTAAACCATCTTTTAAAAGCAAGCGATACATTTCTTCTTCAAAAGAAGGGTCTTTCGTACTTTTGGTAATGGTAAAGGTTGAGACATCTTCATATGTAACTAATGTGGTGGTGACGCGGTTTGTCGCCGGTGGACCAAGAATAAAATCAAAGGAATCGATGTATTCTTTAAAGTAAGGAGGCGATTTTACGACCCCGACGTTACTAAAAGTCGTCGTAAAGATTGCTTCACCAATTAAACCATAGGCTAATTTCGCAATTGGTGATTTTAAAAATAGGGGGATAAACCGTAAATTAGTGTTCATCTTATGCGCACTATACGCCATTTCGCTCATTACTTCATTGGTAGTTTTCTCTGCGAGTTGGGCTTTGACAAGTGGTAAAACATCTTGAATATTAGTTACTTTCATAATGTCTAAGCGGATCCCGGCATATAGGGAAAAGTTTGCTAATGTATTTGAGGGATAAAATTTCCGCATATCGACCGGTAACTGAATACTTAAGTCACCCTTATCAGCGTCAGTCGCATGTTTACTAGCCAGTAATATTAACGCTAAAATATAAGCGGTGATTGTTACGTCATACTTTTTTGCAACATCATAAAGAGCTTTACTATTCATTTTGAAATGTAAGATTTGCGTTGGCCGAATATTTGCGACTTTACCGCTCATTTGTAAGGCTTTCCGTTCTTTGAAGCCACTGGCTTTTTTCGCTGAAGTTCTTTTAAATTCATTCGCGTCTTCACCAATAGGGGGCGTTTCATCAATATCAAGAATTGATGGGTGCTTAATTTTTGGAACGCCCATTAATTCTAAGTAGGTGGCGACTAATGTTTGTAAAAAGACCAGACCTCCCCGTCCATCGGTTAAAGTATGGAAAAATTCGACACTAATTCGCCCTTTATAGTAAAGCACACGAAATGATTTGGACCGGGTGGTGCCAACTTTAATGGGGCGACATGGAATATGTTCTTCTTTTTCAATTGCATAACGTTGCTTATTGGCATCTAAATAATGCCAAAAGAATCCTTTTTTCAGGGTTGTGGCAAAACGCGGAAACCTTTTGATGGTAAAGGTAAGGGCAATTTGGAGAAGTTCAGGGACAATATCATCTTTTAAGATTGCGGAGAGGCGGAAGACCATCATTTGTCCATGACGCATGGATAAGGGATAAATTTTTGCCGCATCATCAAGACTATAATAAAGAAGCGGTGGCCGAGCGTAAAAACCCCCAAGATGCTGATTATCTAGTCTTCGTAATGCTTCACTCACCGATACGCCGACGGCATTATAATACATCAAAGCATTTTCGGCATCAGCCCGTAACTTTTTTTCTTCGCTTAACGATAATCCCATATGTTGTTTAAAGTTCACGAAAAAAGCTTTGACTAATGCTAAGTCATTATCATTTAAATAGCCAAGATATTCGACAAAAGGTGATTCTTTTTTTCGTTTCATATGTGTTTAGATTATATCATTTTTTAGATTGTTATACCTAAAAGGTATTTTAGCGACAAAAAAACTATGGCGAACCATAGTTTTTAATCGTAAATTATA
>CALAWM010000079.1 GCA_937895315.1 uncultured Caryophanales bacterium
CAGCACAAGATCTAAGAAGTAAGGAAGATTTTGCCTATCTCGTAAAACAATATAATAATGATAACTATACAATTTATTTTTCCATCAATAACAACACCCAACTAGAACAAGTAAAAACGCTACTTGAAAATAATGAACTATCTTTTAGTGTGGATGATACGAAAAGTACTGCCCCAATAATTATTACTACACAGTATTTTCCGCATGGATTTGTATTAGAATCGCACAAAATCGTCCTTTTTACCAGCAAAGAACTCTTTAATATCACACGCAATGAAATGCGTTATAACGCCAGATTTAAAGCCGGAAGCGTAATTCGAAGCCATGATCAACTAACGCCGGGCGACTATGTTGTGCATGAATATCATGGCATCGGGCAATATGTATCAATTGAAAGTATTTTATCTTTTGGCGTCATTAAAGACTATATAAATATTAAGTATGCCAGTAATGAAGAATTATCAATTCCCCTTGAACAAATTCACTTAATTCGGAAGTACAGTGGCCGTGAAGGTGTATCGCCCAAACTTCATAAATTAGGTGGCCAAGCATGGACAAAAACTAAAGCCAGGATTAATGAAAAAATTAATGACATCGCCGATAAATTAATTGAAATTCAAGCCGCTCGTTATCAAACACCAGGCTTCCCCTTCCCATCTGATGATGAATTTCAGAAAGAATTTGAACTTGGATTCCCATATGAATTAACCGATGATCAAGAAATTGCCTTACGCGAGATAAAACAAGAAATGGAAAGTCCATTTATTATGGACCGCCTCTTATCAGGTGACGTTGGTTTTGGTAAGACAGAAATTGCCCTAAGAGCAGCTTTTAAAGCAATCAGTGCCGGCAAACAAGTGCTCTTCTTATGTCCAACAACCCTCCTTGCTCGCCAACATTATGAGGTGTCATTAGACCGCTTTGCAAACTTCGGAGTAAAGATTGGTTTAATTTCGCGATTAGTTACCCCCAAAGAAAAAAGTAACCTGGTAAAAAGGTTCCAAAACGGGGATATCCATCTTCTAATTGGCACCCACGCTTTATTTAATATTGACCTGGAAGGTTCGAATGTCGGTCTCTTAATTGTGGATGAGGAACAACGTTTTGGCGTGGAACAAAAAGAAGTAATTAAAAAGATGAAAACAATGATTGATGTCCTTACGTTAAGCGCAACCCCAATCCCAAGAACACTACAAATGTCTTTAGTAGGAATCCGTGGCTTAAGTCAAATTAATACTGCGCCGCAAGAAAGAATGCCAATTCAAACATACGTTATCAAGAAAGATGATTATGTAGTTAAAGAACTTATTGAACGGGAATTAACAAGAAATGGTCAAGTCTTCTACTTATATAACCGGATTGCCACAATATATCATATTGCGAATAGGCTTCATAAGTTGGTAAATGGGGCAAAAATTGGTGTAATCCATGGTCAAATGGACCGTAGCGATATTGAAGATGTAATGACATGTTTCTATAACAATGAGATAAATGTCCTTGTCGCGACTTCAATTATTGAAAACGGTATTGACGTCCCTAACGCAAATGTCATAATTGTGGAAAACGCTGATCAGTTTGGTTTATCACAACTTTATCAAATAAAAGGTCGAGTTGGTCGCGGAAATCGCATTGCCTATGCTTATCTTTTATATCAGCCCGCCAAAATAATGAATGATGATGCCAAAAAAAGACTGCAAGCCATTCAAGAATTCACCGATTTAGGGAGTGGATATAAAATTGCCCAACGAGATTTAGCAATTCGGGGTGCTGGAGATATCCTTGGGGCGGAGCAATCGGGGTTTATTGATAGTGTGGGCATTGATATGTATTTAAAAATGCTGCAAGATGCCATAAATCAGAAGAAATATAGTCTTTCAAGTGAACCAATTGAGAAAAGTATCAACATTAGTGGTCTTGAAGCTTATATTCCTGACTCTTTTGCCAGTAAAATAGATAAATTTGATTTGTATTTAGAAATAAAGCAAAGTAGAAAACTTACGAGCCTTAAAGAAGTTGAACAAAAAGTGATGGATATGTATGGAAAACTACCAAATTCATTACAAATACTCTTTTTAAAAAGACAAGTCGAGCTAATGATTAATAGCAAAGTCAATTATGTTGAAGATGTAATTGATGAAGATGCCTATCTTGACGTTATCCCCGGGAATGCCTTTATTAAGATTAATGGATCAGCCGTCATGCTGTCGAATAAACTTGGTAATACATATACGAACCTTCGGTTTGTAACGATAGATGGTAAAATTAGGATAAGGATATTGAAAAAAGGAGATTGGTTCCAAGCATATGCCACCCTTGTTCGGACAATTGTTGGCATTGTTCGCGAATCAATAAGTGAACGGAATGAGACTAGATAAATTTCTAAAATTGACCCGAATTATTAAAAGAAGAACTGTTGCCAAAGACATAAGTGCGGCCGGAAAAGTTATTGTTGATAAAAAAACGGTAAAACCTTCTTATCTTGTCAAAGTAGGTGATGTTTTAGAATTATATCTTGCTGATTTCATTGTTATTGTGAAAGTGTTATCGGTTGATGAAAAGGTAATCCGCGGAAATCCCGAAAATTCTTATACGATCATTGGTAAACATCTGAATGCAAATTAAACTAGATAAACAAAAAAAATACTTACTTGCATGTAGTTTTGGTCCAGATTCCATGGCGCTTTTTAATATGCTCCTTGAGGGTGGTTATAACTTTGGAGTGGTCCATGTTAATTACATGATGCGTGGTCAAGAAAGTGAAGAAGAAACAAAAGCCCTTATTAAACTTTTAAAAGAAAAAAACATCAAATACTACGCAAATTATATTGATGGTAAATTACTTTCTGGTAACTTTCAAACAAAAGCGAGGGAAGTAAGATATTCCTTTTTTAGTGATGTAATGTTAAATGATGATTATGATGTTTTATTGACCGGGCACCACAAAGATGATTTTTTAGAAACATACTTATTAAGTCAAAAAAGTAATCGTAAATCATTCTACTACGGTATTAAAGATGAAGTTACACTTAATGGAGTAAAGGTTTTACGACCCCTTTTATCCTTTTATAAAGAAGAACTATTAAGATACTGTAATGAACATAATGTGCCTTATGCGATTGATAGTTCTAACCTTGGACGCAAGTATGCACGAAACAAAATCAGACATGATGTCTTAATGAAGATGACCGTTCAACAAAAAGATCAACTTTTTAATGAAGTTCAAGAATTGAATAATAATCTCGAGATTCGTAAACAAGAACTTTTAAAACTAATTGAAGGCAATAGGGTTAGCATTACTAAATTTAACGAATTGAGTGAAGATGATCAAAGTAATCTTTTATACATTATTTTTGACTCCTTAGGCTTTGGCCAATACTTTCATTCAAGCAAAGTAAAGTTAATAAAAACAAATATGAATTCCGCCAAAACATCAACGTTTATGAAGGTTGTCAATGAACTCTTCATTTCAAAATATGAAGATGACTTTTACCTATTTGATCTTTATGATTATCGTCCTTATGAATATACATTAAATGCTGCAAAAAGCACTTCTTTTCCACAATTCGACATTATTTTCAATGAAAAGACCCGCAAAATGTATATTAAAGAAGAACACTTTCCAATTACAATTACCGTCTCAAGAGGCAATGAAACATACATTATTGACGGTCATAAAAAGAAGATGAATCGGGTCTTCATTGATATGAAAATGCCTCGCCATATTCGCTTAATATGGCCCGTTGTTAAAGGTAAAGATGGGACAATAATTTATGTTCCGCGCTACCGTAAAGGTTACAAACCAAAAGAAACCGATTTATTTAAAATAAATCAAGTTTAGAAACGCAAGTGTTGAATAAAACCTTTATACTATGTATAATTATTTGACACGTAACCAAGTATTATACGTGATTCTTATGTCTATTAGATAGGAGGCCTTAATGAGCAACCCAAACCCACGTCAAAATCCAAGAGGAGCAGCCCCACGAAGAAGTTTTAAACCCCTTTTACCATATATTCTTTTATTTATTGTAATTGGTGTTGTAATTTGGCTCGCTTTTTTCACTAATCCGGTCACCACTACGACCGTAACCCAAGATAAAATTCTTGATTATTTAACGACAAATGCATCAACAATCAAGAGTATTACTGTTACATCAACCGATCGCGTAACTGTAATCGCTGGTGTTTTTGAAAATGGTAATCGCTTCTTAGCGAAAGTTCAAAATAGTTTTTATGACAATCAAGTTAGTGCTTTAATAATGGGTACTGACGGCCTTGGTGCCCAATATACTATTGAAATTATTGATGCATACGAAAGAACTTTCTGGAACACGATTGGTCCAAACTTAATTTATCTAGTGCTCTTCGTTATTGTCATTGTCTTCTTATACTCCAGAATGGCTGGAGCCGTTAATCAATCAAATTCAAAAGCAATGGAATTTAATCGTTCCCGCGCTCGTTTAGAAACAAAAATTAAAAAGACATTCGCTGATGTTGCAGGTGCCGATGCTGAAAAGCAAGAAATGATGGAAATCGTTGATTACCTCAAAAATCCAAAGAAATACTCGCAATTTGGCGCCAAATTACCTAAAGGTATCCTTTTAGTGGGTCCTCCAGGAACTGGTAAAACCTTACTTGCAAAAGCCGTTGCTGGTGAAGCAAATGTTCCGTTCTTCTCAATTTCTGGTTCAGACTTTGTGGAAATGTTTGTCGGGGTCGGTGCTGGCCGTGTTCGTGATATGTTCCAACAAGCCAAAAAGACGGCACCTTGTTTAATCTTTATTGATGAACTTGATGCTGTTGGTCGCCAAAGAGGGGCTGGACTTGGTGGCGGTAATGATGAACGCGAACAAACCCTAAACCAATTACTTATTGAAATGGACGGCTTTGCCGACAATTCAGGAATTATGGTTATGGCCGCTACAAACCGTGATGATGTTCTTGACCCCGCCTTATTACGTGCGGGTCGTTTCGATCGTAAAATTACCGTTAGTCTTCCTGATAGAGCCGGAAGAACCGCAATCTTTAAAGTTCACGCACGGGGAAAAGTCATTGATAGCAGCATTGATTTTGATGCAATTTCCCGGCGGACCGTTGGATTCTCCGGTGCCGATATTGAAAGTATCTTAAATGATGCCGC
>CALAWM010000080.1 GCA_937895315.1 uncultured Caryophanales bacterium
GACATTGGGGTCTTAAACCGTTCGCGGGGTTTTATAATTTATGATGAAGAAGACGTTAAAACGTTAATTAGAAATATTGCTGTCGACCGCGGTCATGAAAAGCGGGGCGACATTAGTAAAGCCGCCATTGAATTTATTGGCCGGCAAAAAGAAAAAGGGCTTGATGCTTTTGAATACAAACCACGACCATTTGGCTATACCGATGAAAAAGAATTAACGGAAATATGGCGCGAATATGAAAATCGTCTAATCGCGATAGGATGTCTTGATTTTGCCGATTTAATTAATAAAACAATTCAAATTCTTGAAAAGTATCCAGATGTTCGGGCGAAATGGCAAAACCGTTATGACCATATTCTGGTTGATGAATTTCAAGACACTAATGATATTCAATATAAACTTTTAAAACTATTAATGCGAAAAGAAAGTTCACTCTATGTTGTCGGTGACCCAGACCAAACTATTTATACATGGCGGGGGGCCAATGAAGGAATAATCATGAATATGGACCGTGATTTTCCGGGAACAAAAACCGTTATTCTTGATCAAAATTACCGTTCAACCCAACAAATATTGAATGCTGCCAATAAATTAATTAAACATAATAAGAACCGCGTTGAAAAAGATTTATTTACCTCAAATGTTGATGGTGATCCGGTTGTCGTACATTTTTCGGAACGTGATGTCGATGAAGTAAAGTGGATTTTTGATCAAATTGTCTTAATGCGTCTTAATGTCCCCGGTTTTTCCTATCGCAAAGTTGCCATTTTAATGCGGGCAAACTATCTTACGTTACCTTTTGAAAAATTCTTTATTCATAAAGGGGTACCATATCAAATATACGGCGGCATTCGCTTCTTTCAAAGACGCGAAATTAAAGATGTTTTAGCCTTCCTTCGCATTTTAGTAAATGAAAAAGATGATGTTTCGTTTGAAAGAATCATCAACATTCCGCGGAGAGGAATTGGCGATATTGCTTTAGAAAACTTAAAAATTGCCGCCCTCGAAAATGAATACTCCTTAATGGAAACAATTCGATACGTCCAAGACTTAAAATTAACTACGAAATCCAAAGAAAGTTTAAGTTACTTACTCCATATTGTTGATGAAACACGCACCAAACTTAAAAGTAAGCAACAAAATATCGGAGTAATTATTCGTGATTACATCACAAGTATTGGTTATTTTGATTATATTGATCAAGTGGAAAAAGATGAAGAACGCCAAGAAACAATGCGGGCGAACGTCCACGTTTTAATTGAAGATATCGTTGATTTTGAAAAAAGATACACCAACGCAACATTTGAAGATTACTTAGAAAACGCTAGTTTACATAGTGCGCAAGATGATGTTGCCGAAGGTGATTACATAACGCTGATGACAGTTCACATGGCAAAAGGACTGGAATACGATTACGTCTTCGTTTCCGGAATGATTGAAGGTGTCTTTCCTAATCAACGTGCTGTTTTTGAAGCAGGTCACGCTGGTGAGGAAGAAGAAAGAAGACTATGCTATGTAGCTTTTACTCGCGCCAAAAAGAAACTATTTGTAACCGCGAATACTTCATATAACTTTGCGATTTCTGCGGGTGGAAAAGTATCTCGCTTTGTTGAAGAAGCAGGGCTTAGTGCTCCGCGTTACAAAACATATAACGCCAAATATGGAACGCCAACAAGACCGCCTGTTACTCCGCCAAAAGATGTCCCACGTTTTAATGAACCCGACCCATATGATTATATGAGTGATTTCCCGTTTGCCGTCAATGACATTATTGAACATTCCGTCACCGCCATTTTCCCAAGTCAAACGATTATTGAAGTGAAATTTGATAATGGGGTTGTTAAAAAACTTGTGGCGACCCACAAATCAATTACCAAGAAATAAAGGAGACACCATGGAATATAAAGAACGTATTTTGTTTTTAAGGCAAGAACTAAATAAATATAACTATGAATATTATGTTTTAAATGAATCAAGTGTTTCTGATGCTCTTTATGATAGTTTGATGCAAGAATTAATTGCGCTTGAAGCTAAACACCCTGATATGTATGATAAAACAAGTCCTTCATTACGAGTAGGTGGTTTCGTGGCTACTGAATTTAATACAATAACCCACCAATCAATGATGCTTTCCTTAGGAAATGCATTTAATAATGAAGATTTATTAGACTTTGACCGGAAAGTACGTAGTACTACTAAAAAAGATAAGATTGAATACGCTGTCGAATTAAAGATTGATGGATTAGCGATGAGTCTTGTGTATAAGGATGGAACCTTGCAATATGCGGCGACTCGGGGCGATGGTGAAGTTGGAGAAGATGTCACCAGCAATGTAGTCACCATTAAGAGTGTGCCTTTAAATCTTAAAGAAAAATTAAGTTTTGAAGTTCGCGGTGAAGTTTACATGCCGAAAAAATCATGGGAACTCCTTAACGCTGAACGAGAATTAAATGGTGAACCACTTTTTGCCAATCCAC
>CALAWM010000081.1 GCA_937895315.1 uncultured Caryophanales bacterium
TTGCAGTCTTCCAATCCTTCTTTGATAGCAATTAATGAGCCGATTTTCATCATATTTTAGATGGTTACGATCACCTTCATAAGTAACTATTCGCCGGTTCAATTCACTTATCGCCATAATTTGTAATGCTTTTGCCTTACCAATTCCTGGGACCATTAAAAGACGTGGATCATTAACCTTATAAATGTTTTCTAACGAATAATGTCTTTCCAGCAGTTTACGGGCTAAATATAAGGCATTTTCGCCTCTTGTGCCTTGGGCAATGACTAAAGCAAGTAATTCTTCCTCTGTGAGCGTATTAATCCCATAATATAAGGCTTTTTCTCGTGGTCTTTCTAGTGGTGGAAGATCTTTAATCTTCCTACTTCCACTCAAATTTAAAACCTCCGGGGATCGTTGTCGAACCCGCTTTTGATGTGAAAATTTTGTAAACTACTACCGTTACGACGGCAATGATTAAAATCGTCATAATTGCCGTTAAAGTAATCGGTTCGCCCCCAGTAACTTTACTTAGAGCGTAGTCTGATAATATTTCATACATAATCTTTCCTCCTACTAATAAGTAAAAGGAAAATAGGTATTTTATCGCAATGTTTTTAGTTTTTCTTGGGCAAGGGCAAGACTTTCGGCATAATGTTTCGCTTTTGCCTCTTCTTCGGCCACTTTCGCGGCGGGGGCTTTTAATTTAAAGCCAGGATTACTAAGCATTTTCGTGCTTCGTTCAATTTCCTTTTCAAGACTTGATATTTCAGCCTCTAATTTGATAATTAAAGCGGTTTTATCTATTTCAACTTCAAGCCCAAATTTTCCGCTTGGTAAAAGGACACTAGCCACTAGGTTTGGAATTAATTCATTTTTAAATTCACTAATAAAACCTAGTCTTTTAAGGACATCATAATACGGCGTAAAATCAAAGGAAGGCTCATTAATATATAAGTTCATTTTTGCATTTGGAGCAAGGTTATTAGTTGCTTTAAAGTTACGGATTTCACGGATTAAATCAATAATAACGCCGACTTCATGACTATATTTTGGAAAATGTTTGGTAGTGGCTTTAGGATAATCTGCAAGCATGATTGATTCCTTGGCACCCGGTAAAGAAAGATAAATTTCTTCACTAATAAAGGGTGAATAAGGATAAATCATCATTAAGATTCCGTGTAAAGTATGATACATGACATTATAAGTATTTTGATGATTTCCTTCTTTATTTAAGGCAACTTTCACCATTTCTAAATAATTAGAACAGTAATCATCATAAACAAAATTATATAAGTATGTACTTGCGAGTCCTAATTCATATTTGTCCATTAAAGTTGTAACTTTTTTAACGGTTTCGTTGTATCTATGGAGTATAAAGCCATCAACAGCATCGATTGTTTTATAGTCAATCGCACTTGGAATGTAATCTTCTGGTAAATTCATTAAGATAAAGCGCGCGGCATTCCATATTTTATTTAAATAGTTAACACTACTTTGAATCTTCACTTCGCTAAAGCGGGCATCTTGGCCAGGGGTACTTGCGGTTGCTAGGAAGTAACGGAGACTATCAACCCCATAACTATTAATGACTTCAATCGGATCAATGCCGTTACCAAGTGATTTTGACATTTTACGGCCTTGTTCATCACGAATTAAGCCGTGAATAACTACATCATTAAACGGTTTCTTACCGGTCATTTCTTTACTCATGAAAATCATCCGTGATACCCAGAAGAAAATGATGTCATAACCAGTGACCATTACATCGGTTGGGAAATAATGTTTATAATTTGCGGTTTTTTCTGGCCATCCGAAAGTACTAAACGGCCATAAAGCGCTACTAAACCATGTATCAAGGACGTCAGTTTCTTGTTCGTAATTTTCAATATCTACTGGTGGTTTTTCACTAACAACAACCGCTCCGGTAACTTTGTGGTAATAGGCCGGAATACGGTGTCCCCACCAAATTTGGCGCGAAACACACCAGTCTTCAGCAATGTTCATCCAATTTAAATATGTTTTATTAAACCGTTTCGGATAGAAATTGATTGGATCATCACTTCCTTGATCAATTATGCTTTGTTTGGCAAAATCATCCATCCGTAAAAACCATTGTTTAGAAAGGTAAGGTTCAATGATCGCATCACTTCGTTCACTATGGCCAACATTATGGGTGATTTTCTCAATTTTGATAAGTAAATCAAGTTTTTTCATCTTCTCGACGAGTTGTTTACGGGCTTCAAAACGATCAAGACCATTAAATTCTCCACCGCGTTCATTAAGGGTGCCATTTTTATTAAGGCAAATTGGCCGGGCTAAATTGTGGCGTTCACCAATCTTAAAGTCATTAGCGTCATGGGCAGGTGTACATTTCATAACCCCAGTCCCAAACCCTAATTCGACGTAATCATCGGCAATTAAAGGTATTTTTTCACCATTTACTGGGTTAATAAAAGTTTTACCAAGGTATTTAGCGTGTTTTTTGTCTTTAGGGTTAATAACAAGGGCAACGTCGGCAAACATTGTCTCAGGTCTCGTGGTTGCAACACTTAAATAAAAGTCACTATTTTCAAGATAATATTTAAAATAATAGAAACTACCTTTTACATCTTTATGAATAACTTCAATATTACTTAAGGCTGTTTCAAACACCGGATCCCAGTTAATAATCCGTTCACCTTGATATAAATAACCTCTTTTATATAATTCCACAAAGGTGTGGGTGACCGCTTTACTTAAGCCTTCATCAAGGGTAAAACGCTCATGATCATAATCAAGCATAAGTCCAAGTTTGCCCCATTGACGACGAATCGTATTGGCGTATTCTTCTTTCCATTTCCAGGCTTCTTCTAAGAATTTTTCGCGACCTAAGTCATAACGAGAAAGTCCGGTTTTACGTAGTCTTTCTTCAATCTTTGCTTGGGTAGCAATCCCGGCGTGATCAGTTCCGGGCATATAAAAAACATCGAAACCTTTTGCCTTTTTATAACGGGCAATAATATCTTGGAAAGTATTATCCCAAGCATGGCCTAAATGTAATTGTCCGGTGACGTTCGGGGGTGGGATCACTAAAGAAAATTTTGGTTTATTTAAGTCACCACTTTTAAAGTAGCCTTTTTCTTTCCAGGCTAAATAACGGCCTTCTTCGACGCGTTTTGGATCGTAATGGGTTTCGAGTTTTTTCATAACTTGCTCCTTATAAATAAAAAAGTCCTAGCTAAAGGACGAATTTCTCCGTGGTACCACCTTATTTCGTTAAGATTAACGCACTCATTGGTCACTTAACGCTGACAAAGCGGATGTTTTTTAACTGTTACGACCTGTAAGGGCTGCCTTCTTCTTTTCCACCAACCAAGAAGTCTCTTTATAGGCAAGGGGCTTACTCCTTAACAAACATCACCTAATTTTATATAAAAATTAACAATTAGGCAATCATTAACTTTTAATTACGGCTTCAATATGCTTTTGGAGCATACCAATATTCTCTTTTTTGAGGCTACTTGTAAAGAAAGCCTTCTTTTGACTATCGCTAAATAGTTTTTGATACATATTCATCGTTTTGGCTCGTAAACTTTGATTAAGTTTGTCGGCTTTGGTAAAGATCACGGTAAGTGGTAAGTTTTTACTTTTCACAAATTCAAGAAAAGTGACATCATCTTCATTTAGTTCCCGGCGTGAATCAATTAATAAAAAGATTTGTTTTAAGGCTTTATTATCACTAAAGTAATCATCCATCATCTTTTGGAAATCACGACCAAGACTTTTGCCCGCTTTCGCGTATCCATATCCTGGGGCGTCAACTAAATAAAATGAATCGTCAACGATAAAATAGTTTAAAAGTTTCGTATATCCAGGCTTTTTAGATGTAAAAGCCAAGTTTTTACGATTAATTAAAGCGTTAATAAGACTGCTCTTACCGACATTTGACCGCCCAATAAAAATGACTTCAGGGAGGGGGTTAACCCTCCCATCATTCTTCGTTTTAAAACTTTGGACAAATTCGGTATTCGCAAAATTCATAATAATCCTTAAGCGGCGAGATCTGTTTCACTTTCTTTTGGTAAAAGAGCAATCGCCACCGCTTCATCAATCGTTTTAATTGGGATTAATTTAATCTTGTTTTGGACTTCGGCTGGAATTTCTTCAAGGTCAATGATGTTTTCTTCCGGGAATAAAACAGTTTCAATCCCGGCGCGAATACAGCCTAAAACTTTTTCATAAAGTCCGCCAATCGCTAAAACGCGACCCGTTAAAGTAACTTCCCCCGTCATCGCCACATTGGGATTGATTTTCCGGTTCGTTAGCGCACTAATAATACCAATAGTCATTGCGACTCCAGCACTATTACCATCCTTGGTACTTGCTTGCGGGAAGTGTACGTTTAAATCCGTATTCATAAAGACATCGGGATCAACACCGTATTTAAGGGCATAACTCCGGACATGACTGGCGGCGATTTCACCGCTTTCCTTGAGCATTTTTTCAAGGTTTCCGGTTACGTTAACCATGCCTTTGCCTTTAAAAGTCGTAACTTCAACTTTCATAATATCGCCAATATTTCCCGCGACACTAATGCCGGTTACAACACCAACAATTGGTTCAGGTTCTTTGGTTGTAAAGAAATTACGAGGACGACCAAGATGTTTTTTAACTTCATCAGGAGTAATCGTAAAATTACTTTCAACATCAGTTAAGGTTTCAACACTTAGTTTACGTAAAATCGCACTAATTTTTTGGTCAAGCATCCGTACTCCGGCTTCCCAGGTGTAGCCACCAATGATGAAACGGAGCGCTTCATCGGTGAATTTAATGTCATAGCCTTTAAGTCCATGGCCTTCAATCCCATTGGGGATTAAATGGCGGAAAGCAATTTGAACTTTTTCTTCTTCGGTATAACCTTTAAGTTCAATCATTTCCATCCGGTCACGTAATGGCCGAGGAATATCCCAATAATAGTTTGCGGTGGCAATAAATACGACTTTACTTAAGTCATATGGTTCATCAATATAGTGATCAATGAAGCCTTTATTTTGTTCAGGATCTAAAATTTCTAAAAGAGCACTACTCGGGTCACCACGATTGGCGCCGCGACCTAGTTTATCGACTTCATCAAGGACAAAGATCGGATTAATCGTCCCGGCTTTTCGCATCGAGGACATAATAATTCCGGGTTGAGCTCCAACATAGGTTCGTAGGAAACCCCGTAGTTTACTTTCATCATCAATGCCACCTAAACTTGCTTTGACAAGTTTTCGGCCCATGGCGGTAGCAATACTTAAGGCGAGGCTTGTTTTTCCGGTTCCCGGCGGTCCATAAAAGCATAAAACAGTCGCTTTATTTTCTTTAGCAAGCCGTTTTACCGCCATAAATTCAACAATTCTCTTCTTGGGTTCTTCTAACCCATAGTGATCATTATCTAAAACTTTACGGACATTAAGTAAGTCAAGATTATCAATTGTTTCTTGGTCATAAGGTAATTTCATGAGCCAATCAAGGTATTCAATAATTCGTGATCTTTCACCCATTTCTGAGCGTCCCATCTTCTTAACTTCTTTTTTAATGCGTGAGACAAAGTTTTTGGGGAAATAACGACTTTTTAGTTTTTCTAAAATTTCGTCACTGCTATCAAATTCTTCGTCTTCATCTTCTTCATTTTGGTCAAGGAGTTCTTCTGGTTTTCCTTCTTCAAGACTTCCATCTTGGCTTTGTGGCCGATTACGGACGATTTGGGTAATGGCGCCGACGGCGTCATTGGCTTCATCATTTTCTAAAATCTTTAAAAGGGCATCAATTTGCTTTTCTAAACTTGGTTCTTCAAGAATCGTCATCCTTTGTTCGGTACTATTAAGCGTTTTATTCGCTAAGAAATAAATTAATTCTTCAAGATTAAGGTTTTGCGCCTTAATATCATCAAGGGCGATATGTAAC
>CALAWM010000082.1 GCA_937895315.1 uncultured Caryophanales bacterium
GCCTTTCATTTCATCATTTGGTAAAGTAACTGCACTGACGGTTCTTTCGGTTGTTACTTCTTGACTATAGCGGGCGATGGTATTGGCTAAGATATCCCGGGCTTTGTCATTAACTTGGGCATCGGCCTCATCTTCTTTTTGTTTAATGTAGAGGGCGATTTCTTTTTCAAGTTTGGCATCGACGCGTTGATATAATTCATCACGGGCTTCGCTAACGGTCATCTGTGCGACTTTTTCAAGTTCACTAATGATTGAATCAATGCGAATTTGCAATTGTTTCTTTGTTTCATCAACATCTTTAATTTTGACACTTAAGTTTTCATGTCGAGCATCGAGTGATTGTTCTTTGCTAAGTAATAATTGATCGCGGCGTTCAATTGCTTTTTCACGATCATTGAGGAGTCTTTCAAGTTCTCCAATTTGGGCACGGCGTTCCTTCCCGGTTTTTTCTAACTCTTGTTTTCCTTCATAAAGTATTTGTTTTGCGTCAAGTTCAGCATTTTTTACAATGTGGTCAGCTTTAATTTCAGCTTCCTTTACTGTCTTTTTTGATTTTTCAAATGCTTGTTTCGCTTTAAAGGCGGGGATTAAGAAAAATAGTCCAATCCCGAGAGCAAGACCGAGTAGAAGGAATAGTGCATAGTACAAAAATTCCATATTTTGTTCCTTCTTTCGTTATTTTTTCATAATTTTTGTTTGATTAATGTACAAACGTAAAATAATAGATGCCCTAACCATCAAAGTTATATCATTAATGTTTTAAATTACTATTTATATTAGAGTCAATAAAGTGGATTAATAACCTAACTTCTAGTTTAGGTAAACGCACTTGGTGCGCATTTAGATTATAACAACTTTTAATTTGTAATTAAAGCAATTACATTCTTATCGTCGAGAAAAAGAAACTTTGTAAAAAATAGGGTGAATTTGCCAAGAAAAAAACTTAAGCTTTTGATTCACTTAAGTTTTTATGCGTGTAATTAGAGTCGAACTTCGTCTTCTAGTTTTTGATAAAGGTCAGGACGTTCAAGGATATAATTTTGCGCTGCTTCTTTTCCTTGGCCAATTTTTTGACCATCGTATTCATACCAACTTCCGGACTTTTTGATTAATCCTTTTTCGACCGATAATTCCAAGACTTCACCAATTTTAGAAATGCCTTTTCCGTATACAATATCAATTTCGCAAGCCGCGAATGGCGGTGCAACTTTGTTTTTCACGATTCGGATTTTGGCTTGATTACCAACGAGTTTTGGTCCTTGTTTTAAGGCTTCACCGCGGCGAATATCCACGCGGATTGAAGCATAGAATTTAAGGGCACGACCGCCGGAGGTAACTTCAGGATTACCATAGATTACACCAACCTTTTCCCGTAGTTGGTTAATGAAGATCACGGTACATTCCGCCTTATTTAATACACCAGCGAGTTTCCGCATTGCTTTGGACATTAAGCGTGCTTGTAACCCAACTTGATTATCACTCATTTCCCCAGTTAATTCCGCTTCCGGAACAAGGGCGGCAACGCTATCAACAATGATTAAATCAATAACACCACTTTCGGCTAGACGCACAACGATTTCGAGGGCTTGTTCCCCGGAATCAGGTTGAGCAAGAATTAATTCATCAATATTAATCCCTAAATTTTTAGCATACACCGGGTCAATGGCATGTTCAGCATCAACAAAGGCGGCTTGACCACCTTTCTTTTGACATTCGGCGATGGCATGAAGGGCAAGGGTTGTTTTCCCGCTGCTTTCTGGACCATAAATTTCGATAATTCGTCCTTTAGGATAACCGCCAACTCCTAATGCTTGGTCAAGTAAAAGTGATCCACTAGGAATGACATCAACATTAATCACTGGGCGGTCGCCTAGTTTCATAATGGCTCCTTTACCAAATGATTTTTCAATCTCTTTTAACGTCTCTTGCAAGATATTCACATCTTCTTTTTTCGCCATAATATTTCTCCTTATATTGTAAATACAATTAATTATAATTTTCTAACACACGTTCTAATATTTGAAACGCTCGGGTAACAGCTTCACTTCGTACTTTATTGCGATCACCCTTAATTTTAAAGTGCTCAAGAATTTCATCTTCACCATAAATTAAGGCAATAAATACTTCACCCACATCATAATTAGTAGCGGTAGGACCTGCATTTCCGGTGAAGGCAACACAAAAATCAACATCTAATAGTTTTTTACCATTTCTTGCCATCTCTAAAGCAACAGTGCTTGAGACTGCTCCATATTTTTTAAGATCCGATTCTTTTATTTTTAAAACACGGTGTTTAACATCATTGCTATAAGAAACAATTGACCCTTTATATACTTTTGAAACACCTGGGTAATTAACAACCGTTGAGGCAAATTGCCCACCGGTAAAAGATTCAACACTACCAAAAGTGATATTTAAATCCATAAGTTTTTGAATAATTAGTTGATTCTTCATTTAGGATCCTTTAAAACACTAATATTTTGGACAATATAGATAACCCCGCTTATTAAAGAAACAAGCGTTGCTAAAGCCATAAAAATAAAACTAACATAGGGGAATGATGGGTTACTGATTTGCCGAGAAAATGGCCAATCATTTAGTAAATATAAAGGAATTGCAATCATTTGTAAGACGGTTTTAAGTTTACCAAAGATGTTTGCGGCTAAAACTTTGTTTTGACTAGCGGCCACTAAACGAAAACCATCAACGACGATGTCGCGCCCAATCATTAAGACAACAAAAACAAGGGGAATGGCAATTTGGCCAGGAAATGAATCAAGTGGTTTTACTAAAATGATGAGTACAGAATTAACTAACAGTTTATCGGCAATTGGGTCCATAAACTTTCCGTAATTTGTAATTAAATTAAGTTTCCGGGCAAGATAGCCATCTAAAAAGTCGGTAAAAGACGCCACTAAAAAAATAATGGCGGCAATAAAATAACGTAAGTAAACTTCGCCAAATAAGGTCGGGACTAAGGTGCCAAACCATGATGAAGGCACTAATAAAAAAGCAATTAAAATGACGACAAGCGCCATACGAATTGTAGTTAGTTTATTGGGTAAATTCATAGTGCTCCTTTAGTGAGTATTCGATCCTGTAAGCCATGTTCTGTCGAAGGATAATTATTTATCTATGCTATTGCATACGGCATCAAATTCAGTTCTTCTTTGCCATTTCCCTTACCAAATTTAGGTTTCTCGCTTGCGGGGTTTACCAACGTTCCACTTAAGAGTTTCCCCTTAACTTCGTCACTGTGGCACCTTAGGAAGATTAACCATATCCAAGGACTTAGGTCTTTCTTCGCCGTTATAGACTCCTCTATACCTAGCGTTATTTTTTGCGCTAGCGCAATCACTACTTGCATCGCAGCAAGTGCGAGCATGGACTTTCCTCTAATACTTTCGTACCAGCAATTATCCAGATCGAATTGTTGTTATTTTATTTTACTTGGATCAACACCAAGCGCCCATAATTGTCGTTCATACTTATCAATTTTCCGTAAGTTTTCCATCGCGGTTCCGCCTTTAGCGACTAACCGCTCTAATTCTTTAACTTTCCGGGTTAATTGTAAATTAAGGGCTTCGAGGTTAACATTTTTGGCATTAAGTTTATCAAAGCGTTCGACTTCTTTTTCAAGTCTTTTGATTTCCGCAAATAGTAATTCATAATCTTCACGAACTTGATCAAAAAATTCATCAACTTCGAGAGCATCATAACCACCATTTTTAGCGTTAAATTTTTTCTTTAAAATTTTGTCGCTATCTAATAATACTTTTTCTGCCATGGGTCACCTCGCATACATATTATATATGTAAATCCATCATTACGCAACTAAGTGTTACGTCATAATTTATCATGTGGTATAATTTTAAAGTATGAAAAAATTGAAGAAACAAGTCCAAGGCCGAAAGCAAATTATCTTCCTTGATTTAGAGGGGACGCAATTCACCCACGAAATGATTGCAATTGGTGCTGTCAAGGCCACTTTAAATAAAGACGGAACGATAAAAAAGTTGTTCCCTGGCTTTAAAAAATATGTATTATCAAAACACAATATCGGTCGTGTCGTCGAAGAATTAACCGGCATTAACGGGGATCTCCTTGCCAAAGAAGGTTTAACTTTTGATGAAGTTCTTCCACTCTTTAAAAAGTATGTTGGCAATAATTTTAGTAAGTCAAAGTTTGTTACCTTTGGCACTCATGATATTCGTATCTTGAAACAATCACTGCTTTACACCCCAGAAGGTGATCACGGCATCGTTACCACCATCGTCAAAAACAATCTTGACTTAAGTGGTTTAGTAAATGAATTTATAAAAGATGAAAATAATAACACCTTATCTTTAGCGAATTTATGTAAACTTTTTGGTATTTCACCAATCGAACCGTTACATGATCCGTTAAATGATGCCCTCATGCTGGCGTATTTATATAATGAGCTTTTCAAAAAGATTGACATTATTAAAGAACGTTATGCTTCGGTCTTATTAAACGCCAATAACGTTGCCCGGCCAATCAAGAAACTGCTCCAAAAAATTAAAGCAGGAGAGAGTGTAAATTATGATGATCTTTATCACTATTTACAAGAAGAAATTGAGTAATGATTAAGTATCCAAACGGTCAACCAAAGAAAAAAACAACAACCGTAAAACTTGCCAAAAGTGCAGCAAATCGGGGGATGGAATTAGAAAAACTAATCAGTGCCGCCAACGACTATTATCTAATGCATGATATTGCCCTCATAACTAAAAGACCCACTCCCATTAATGTAGTGAAGATTAACTATACAAAAGGGGCAAGAATTACCGATGCCTATTTTGAAAAACAATCAACGACCGACTTTAATGGTATTTATAAACATCGTTACCTGGACTTTGAAGCAAAAAGTACAAGACTAAAAGCTAGTTTTCCACTTAACAACATCCACGAACATCAAATAACCCATTTAGAAAACGTAATCCGCCATGGCGGCATTGCCTTTTTTGTCGTTGAATTCGCATCGCTAAATGAAATTTATGTTCTTGCTGCATCACATGTCATTGGCGCATATAAAAATGGAGAACGTAAATCAATACCTTACGCCATATTTAAAGAAAAAGGCATCCTTGTGCCTTTAAAAATAAATCCGATTCTTGACTATTTACCAGCGGTTATCGCTATGTTTGGTTTATAAATTCTTGTTTGGTTCTAAACAAACCTTGACTAAAGGGCACTCTTTACAACGTGGGCTTTGGGCTTTACAAAAGTAACGACCAAAGTGAATCATTTGATGGTGGGTTTTAATCCACCTTACTTTTGGAATCTTGCGCCGTAGTTTGCCTTCAATGACTTCGACATTATCATCAAAAGTAGCAAAACCTAATCTTTTAGCAATCCGTGAGACATGGGTATCAACCGCAATTTCGGGAATTTTAAATAATTCAGCCCGTACAACGTTGGCGGTTTTTACACCAACTCCAGGCAAAGCCATAAGTTTCTTCTTGTCACGTGGCACGACTCCTTTATATTCACTATTTAGAATTTGCACTAGGTTATAAATATGTTTGGCTTTATTGCGAAATAAGCCTAAAGTGCGGAAATACTCTGCAAATTCGGCTTCTTTTATATGAATTAAGGTGGAAAATGTCGGGTGTTCTTTAAAAAGTTTACGCGTCACAACATTAACGGCTTTGTCGGTTGCCTGAGCACTTAAAACAACCGCAATGAGTAATTCATAATCTTTGGAATATAAAAGTTCCCCTTTTACATTAGGGTAATATTCGTCAAAAAAGTTAAAGATGAAAGTCTTAGAACTATTCTTCATCTTGAATATCTTTACTTACTTTATCAAGTGTTTCTTTAATGTTTTTCCGGTAACCAGGATCTTGCGCACTACTTCCTTCTTCAGCATAATCGACAACAGTGGCAAGTTTTAATAAAGCCCGATCAATTGAACGAATCGAATAACGCTTCTTCTTGAGTGTTTCATCAATTGCGTCTTTTATCATCAATACTGAATAGCCATAAGTAAACCATTGATTAATTGTTTGGAGTTCAACTGACGATAAAGAGCGACCAAACTTCGCTTGGATTAGCGAATAAATTTCTTCAACCTGTGAAGAAAATTCACTTGTGTCATTTTCTTTATTTTGTTCATATTCAAGGGCAAATAATGTTTGCAGTTTTTTTCGAAGCGGATTTAAAGACGTCACCATCTTCCCATCGCGCATCGTAAATTCAATTAGCCCCTTACTTACAAGTTTAACCATCGTTTCATCAATTACTTTGATGTCAATATTCGACTGTAAGTTAATAAGGTCAGGGGTAATAAACTCCGTTTCCTTTTGTAAAAGGTGATCAATGAATTGTAAGATAACTAGTTCAGTTTCATTGATTCGTAACTCTTTGTAATATTCAAAGAGCATAAAACGGAAGTCTAAAGCTTTACTGAACGTCACGATCTTTAACCGCCTTTGATAAGTTACGTGGTCGATCTACATTTCGACCTAAGGCCACTGCGGTGTAATAAGCAAGATATTGCGCAAAAACCGCGAAAACGATTGGGCTATGATACACTTTAACGATTGTTTTCGTCGAGAAACGGTCACTTTCCACAGAGAATGGGGTTGCC
>CALAWM010000083.1 GCA_937895315.1 uncultured Caryophanales bacterium
TCCACGGAACGCGGCGGCTGGTTCAATTCGCCAACTTGATTCCAAAATTGCCGCCAGTCGGAAACTTGATGCCTTTTGGTATTTTTTAGTTGACCCACAATTACAAAATATTCATAAACATAGTGAAGCGCTCAAGATGCTTACGACCCAAGGTTTTAAAGTAAATGACAAGATGAAAATATGTGCTGACATTAATGAAGTAATCTCCCATATTGCGGATATCACGACAAAAAGGCACTCTTTTCCATATGAGATTGATGGAATTGTCATTAAAGTAAATGATATTGATTTATATGAAACGCTTGGTTATACTGCCAAAACGCCGCGCTGGGCAATTGCTTATAAGTTCCCGCCTGAAGAAGTTGAAACAGTGTTAGAAGATATTTTCTTTACCGTCGGACGGACCGGGAAAATTACGCCAAACGCTTTATTAAGCCCGGTTTTTGTTGCCGGATCAAAAATTAAACATGCCACTTTGCATAATAGTGCTTTCATTATTGACCGTGACTTAAAGATTGGTGACCATGTCTTAATTCGAAAAGCCGGCGATATTATTCCTGAAGTATTAGGAGCGGTCACTTCCAAAAGAACTGGGCAAGAAAAAGATTTCGTGATGATTGCAAATTGTCCGGTTTGCGATAGTCCTTTAACTTTCAAAGATCCATTACATTTTTGTTTAAATCCCCTTTGTCCTGCTCGCCATGAAGAAGGCATTATTCACTTTGCGAGTCGTGGGGCAATGGACATTGAAGGCCTTGGCGAAAGAGTCGTCGAAATTCTTTTCTCCCAAAATTATTTACGCACCATTGCTGATATTTATACATTACATGCTCATAAAGAAGTGTTGATGGAGATTGAAGGTTTTGGTGAAAAATCTGTAGAAAAACTCTTAAATGCAATTGAATTAAGTAAAAGTCGATCATTAGAAAAATTACTCTTTGGACTAGGTATTAAAGAAGTGGGTGCCAAAACGAGTAAAGTTTTAGCATCAAAATACGGAACACTTGAAAACTTAATGATTGCTGAAGAAAATGAACTACTTACCATAAGAGACATCGGTCCCGTGGCGGCGAAGTCACTTGTAAATTACTTTAAAGATGAACAAAATATCGTCTTAATTAATGCCTTAAAAGAATTAGGAATGAATACAGCCTATTTAGGACCAGTTGTCAAAGGTGATTCTTATTTTTCCCAAAA
>CALAWM010000084.1 GCA_937895315.1 uncultured Caryophanales bacterium
TGTCGACATTGCCATACAATAGCAGGCGCAACCGGCATTCCCGTGTTTTTATCCCATACGATGGTTGTTTCTCTTTGGTTGGTAATCCCAATTGCTTCAATATTAGCAAACGTTAAATTTGCCTTAATCAACACTTGGTTAATAACACTTAACACACTAAGCCATAGTTCGATTGCATCTTGTTCAACGTATCCTGGTTTTGGATAATAGCATTTAACTTCCTCTTGGGCAATGTAAGCAATGCAAGCATTTTTATCAAATAATATGGCGCGAGTAGAAGTTGTCCCTTGGTCAATTGTTAAGATATATTTTTCCATTTACTTTACTAAATCCTTTATTTCCTTTGGTATTTCAATTGATAAATTCGTGGCGCCCGTATCCGTTACTAAGACATTATCTTCAACGCGAATGCCAATCCCATGTTTGGCAAAGTACAATCCTGGTTCAACCGTAATTACATTGCCGGGAACAAGCGGTAATGATCTTTCTCCTGGATCATGGGTATCTAGTCCTAAATGATGGGATACCCCATGATAATAATATTTAGAAATTTCTTCATCAGCCGTCATTAGCCCAAGGGCAATGAGTTTTTCTTTTAAGAACTCACGCGTGAAGTTTTGTAAATCCACCAGCGTTTTGCCGGGTTTAATCTTGGCAATAACCGCTTTATTACAGGCTAAGACAACACTATATATCTTCTTTTGTAAATCCGTGAAGGTGCCATTAACGGGAACAGTCCGTGAAATATCGGCGGTATACATGTTGTTATGTCCCCCTAAGTCGAGAAGTAATAAATCGCCATCATTAAGTAAGGCATCAAGATGCGGGTAATGAAGAATAATTCCATTTTTCCCACCGGCGGCAATTGTTGAAAAACCTAATTGACCGTGATGCTTTTTAATACCGTACTCAAAGGCGGCGGCTACTTCATATTCATACATTCCTGGTTTAATCTTACTAATAGCGTCTTTTAAAGCTAGGGCGGTTAGATGAATACTATCACGAATAAGTTTTACTTCATATTCATCTTTTACCATCCGCAACTTAATAATTTCAGGATAAATGTCAGTGATTTCATAACCATATTGTCCGGTCATCATTAAGGCAAACTTTTTGGTTTCCTTGCCGGTATAGGTAAGAATACCAGGTTCTAAGTCTAGATAAAGATGTTTAATATCATCTTTGATATTTTCAAAGTAAGTTTCAAAAGCGGCGGTAATATCGTGACTTTCAACATTAGCGATTTTCTTGGCTTCCTGGGCAGTGTAACGTCTTCCGGTCCATACGTGTTGAAGCGGATCAAAGGCTAATGTAAAGATTTTTTCTTTAACTACCCCTTTAATTTTGGTAATTAGTAAAATCGAATTTTCTTGTTTTAAACCGGTTAAGTAATAAAAGTTACGGTTTACTTCAAAATCAAAGTAGCCATCGGCACTTTTTTTAATTTCGACTCCACTGAAAAGGAGAAGGGCACTATTGTCCTTCATTAATTTGATTAGTTTGGCGCGGCGGCCTTTAAAATCATGCATGATCTAACTCCTTAACTAGCGTTTCACTAATCGAAGTGAAAAGCGTTGTATCACTAACCTCTATTTTACCCTCATCAATCAATTTTGTGTTGCTAGGTAAGAAAGGAAGTGATCCTAAAATATTAATTGGGAATGATTTTTGTAAATCTTCAAGTTTATTTGTGCCGTAAAGATAATACTTTTCATTGCTGTTTGGTAATAAAACATAAGCCATATTTTCAATAACACCAAGTAATTTAACTTTTAACTGTTCGGCCATCTTATAAGTTTTTTTCACAATAGTTTGCACCATTTGTTGCGGGGTAGTTACTAATACGATGCCATCTAACGGAATTTGATCAAAGGCACTTAACGCCACATCACTTGTTCCGGGTGGGAAATCGATCAACAAATAATCAAGTTCACCCCAACTAACGGTCGTATAAAATTGGGTTACTAAGTCGCCAATTAGGGGTCCGCGCCACATGATTGGATCTTCACCGCCATCAAGAAGGAGTGATGCCGAAATAATTTTGATTCCTAAATGATGACTAACAGCAGGATAAATACTTGCTTCATCACCATAAACTCCCTCTTTTATATTGAACATGTGGGGAATTGAAGGACCAGTCACGTCGCCATCTAAAATTCCAACATTATATCCTTGTTTGGCAAGTTCAACGGCTAAAGATCCAGTTACATAACTTTTTCCTACGCCACCTTTGCCTGATACTATGCCGATAATATGTTTAATGGTGCTTTTATCGCTTGCCACTTTATTACTCATTTTCTTCCTCCTTAAGAAGCACTGCTTCACTTTTACTTTTTATATTATAGATACTTTCAAACATTGGCGCATTAGCTTTGCTAACATTGACAGTAATTATGACATCTAAATTACTAAAATCACTATCTATAATCTCATGCTCGGCCTTGACTAAATAATGTTTTACTCGTTCATAATCACTAATTGGGACAATGATTTCATAGCAAAAAGCAGGTATTTCCATATATTTGGTTGCTTGGTTTATTACCTTTACGCCAGTTTCCACATAAGTTCGAAGAAGTCTTCCGGCGCCTAACTTTTTACCGCCAAAGTAGCGGACCACTATTAAAAGGGTATTGCTAAAATCATTTGTTTTTAAGAGATTCAAAAGCGGTAAACCCGCCGTATTGGCAGGTTCGCCGTCATCACTTGCCTTTTCAATGTTTTGGTAACGAAGGGCATAAGTATAATGACGCGCATCTTTAAAGGTCTTTTTCGCTTCACTGAAATATAGTTCAAAGTCATTGTCACTGGTCAAGGGACATAAAATTCCAATAAAGCGCGATTTTTCCACGACAACTTCCGCGACATACATTTCATTTATTACATAACTCATAGTTTAATTCTATCAAGAATTAGCAAAAAGCCTTATATATTTAAAAAACAGAATAGTTTGTTATAATTTTTCTATGGATACAAACGAGTTGAAACCTGAAAATGAAAATCCAATTATTGAGCAAAATGAAATAATTGATAATTTTGAAGAAGAAAGTACCGCACCGCAAGTGGAACCTTCTTTTCGGCACCCCCGATACCATTTCTTTCTTTTAATTATTGGAATTTTAACCTTAGTACTAGGCGGATCAGCGATTTCCGCAACTCTTAAAGCCCTTAACGTAAGTGGTGTTTTATACCATAGTCTAAGTAATCTCCTTATTTATGTTCTAGTTTTTGGAGTATTAACATTAAGTATTTTCCTTTTTAGGTTACTAAAACCTCTTGCCAAAGAATATACAAAGGCAAAGCCTTATATTTACGGTGTGTTTTATGGTTTTATTATTATTATCGCTTCGGTTACATATGGGCTATTTTCTAGTCTAATCGCGCCGGATACGACTTCAAATATTAATCAAACAAGCATTGAAGAAATTATCCTTAATTATCCGGTGTCTTCCTTTTTCTGGATTGTCATTATTGGTCCCCTTGTCGAAGAAATAATTTATCGCCTTGGTTTATTTGAAGGCTTAAGGCAAAAAAGTCGGATTGCCGCCTATATTGTTTCCGGCATTATCTTTGGCTTTATTCACTTTAATATCCCTTTTACCACTGCCGGAGAGGTTGATACGTTACAGTTAATTAATGAATTCATTAACGTCCCAAGTTATATCATTAGCGGTCTCTTATTCGCTTATACTTATGAAAAGATTGGTTTTGCCGGGAGCAGTGTCGCCCATATTACCAACAATTTAATAAGTTTTATCTTTACGATCATCAGAATTTATGCAAAATAATCGCCATCTTATATTTTCAAGTTTCATCTTAAAAATCATTGCGATGATTGCCGTTTTAAGTGACCATGTTGCCTATGCTTTTTTATCATCCTCCAGTCCTTTATACTTTGGGATGCGGATCTTTGGGCGTTTAGCCTTTATTCTTTTTGCTTTTTTCCTTAGTGAGGGCATTATCTATAGTCGAAATAAAGACTCTTATCTTCTAAGATTATTAATACTTTACGTCGTCATGCAAGTCTTAATTGTCGCTGTGAATCTTTATGATTCATCTTTTGAGTTTAGTAATGTCTTTTTTACATTATTCGCCGTCGGCAGTTTTCTTGTGTATTTTGAAAAAAAGAAGTGGAGTCATGTCCATTACTTAGTCCCGCTTTTAACCCTATTAGTAATTAATTATTTAAACGTTTATCAAAACTTTTCTACTTTATATATTTATACCGGTGATTATCACTTTTATGGTATTGCGGTCATTATTGGTTTTTATTTAGCCCGGAAATTTGCGAGTTATTTGCTAAATAGATATCCGCTGGTAAGTGACCTTGAAGATGGGGATATCGAAGAAGACATAAGACGTAAAAAACAAGTTATTATGAACGCTTCAAGTAGCGTTTCACTTTTACTTATTACATTCATTTGGTATATTTTAAGCGTATTTAATATGAGTGATATTGCGATGAATATGCAAAGTTATGCGATCATCACCATCCCCTTATTAATACTATATAACGGAAGACTTGGTCATAACGGCAAAACCTTCCGCATTGTGTATTACGGGTTCTTCCCCGTGCACTTAATACTACTAGCCTTAATATCATTACTTATATAGGAGAACCATTATGATTATTTATTTAGAAGATGCCAAAGATTTCCAAAAATTAATTGCTGAAGGCGATGTCCTCGTTGACTTTTACGCCGATTGGTGTGGTCCATGTCGCATGCTTGGTCCAGTTCTTGAACAAGTTGAAAAGGAAAGACCAGATGTCACCATTTTAAAAGTTGATGTTGATACGTTTGGCGCTTTAGCCCAACAATTTAGTGTTTTTAGCATTCCCACTTTAAAACTTATGAAAAACGGGGTCCCGGTTGCTAGTAAAACTGGTTATCTTGCCAAAGAACCATTACTTCGTTTTATTGACGGCAAGTAAAACATCATTTTAATCTTTAAAAGAACTATCTTATA
>CALAWM010000085.1 GCA_937895315.1 uncultured Caryophanales bacterium
CCCATGTTAAGGCTGTTTTATTGAGTTCGACTTGTTCATAAGTATCTGTATTCATGAATACTAAAAGATCGCCACTATCGTAGAGATATTGCATCTTTTGTTTGTTGATACTAATGCGGTCAAGTTGATAACCGCTGTTATAGGTTTGTTCGGTAATTGCCCCACTCCGGACATTTTTAACTTTTAATTTAGCGACCATTTTCCGCATCGCTGTTTTATTAAGTAAGATGTCAAGGACGTGATAAATTTCACCACCTTCAGTGAAATAGTTACCGGGTCTTAATTCTGTTACGTTAACCATAAACTAACCCTCCTTCTTTTAATTTCTTATTTCTTTTCGCGGTGGATAGTTACCTTATTGCACCGTGAGCAATATTTTTTCTTTTCGATCCGTTCAGGATTCGTTTTTTTATTTTTGCTCGAAAGATAGTTTTCTTCTTGGCATTCTGTGCATCTTAATTGAATATTTACTCTCATAATCTTCTTTTCTCCTCTAATTGCTTGTATATAATAGCATACTTTAACAAGTTTTTACTAATTATTATATATATTTATATAATTACGCTTCTCCTAAAAGCACTTTTAAGTCATTTTTAAATGTTTTCGTCTTAATCATCTCAATTTCTAACTTATAAGGGGCATTCCCGGCGACGTAAGGTGTTTCTAAAATCTTTGGTAAATGGATGATAGATATATTTGATTAAAGTATCAAAGCCAATTGTGCCAAAACCAAGGTTTTCGTGGCGATCTTTACCGGCACCCCGGACATTTTTTGAATCGTTGATATGGACTACTTTTAAGTAATTAAGTCCGATGATACGATCAAATTCTTCTAATAGACCATCAACATCATGAACGTCATAACCAGCATCATTGACGTGACATGTATCAAGGCATACGCCAATTTGTGCTTTATTATGGACCCCGTCAATAATCGCCTTAATTTCTTCAAAAGAACGCCCAACCTCAGTTCCTTTGCCGGCCATTGTTTCAAGGGCAATCGTTGTCCCGCTTGTGTCATTATCTAACACCAAATTTAAGCCTTCAATAATTTTATTAATGCCAACTTCGGGACCCGCCCCCACATGGGCGCCAGGATGTAAAACAACATTTTTTATACCAAACGCTGCTACTCTTACGAGTTCTTCACTTAAAAAGCGGACCGCGAGTTCAAAAGTTTCCGGTTTTACGGTGTTTCCAAGATTAATAATATAAGGCGCGTGGGCGACAATATTTAAGACATCAAGTCCTTTTTCCTTTAAATAGAGTAAACCTTCATCAGCATGCATCCGTTCTGTCGGGATTCTTACCGTATTTTGTGGCGCACCAGTATAAATCATGAAGGTATTTGCCCCATAACTTAAGGCTTCATCAATTGCCCCTTTATAATAATGGGGACCACTCATGCCAACATGGCTACCGATAATTAATTTATTCATCTTGACCTCCTCTGGCTCTTTTGGCGCGTTGTTCTTTAATCGATTTTTTAATTGTTTGCCGTTTATGGAACCATTTGACTTTCGCAATGGCTTCTTTAACTTTTTTCTTATAACGCGGCCGAACTTTTTTCGTTTTAGTAGTAGCAACTGTCTTTTTAATCTTAGTATCAAGTTCTTTTTGTTCCGGTGTTAAGCTTCTTTTTACTTTTTCCTTCTTCTTAGCTTCGACGAATTCATCTTTGCGGAAAGCAAGGGTTTTAAAAGTAACGCCAAGTGCTTCAACTTTCGCCACAGTGTCTAAATCATCGTGATCAAAGAAGGTATAGGCATCACCTTTATTATTATTACGCCCCGTTCGTCCAGCGCGATGGAAATAAAACTCTAAATCATAGGGGAAACTTAAACTTAAGACATGACTAACATCTAAAATATCAATACCACGCGCGGCTATATCACTTGCCACCACGACTTGGAATTCATTATTTTTAACTCTTCGAAACATCGCTTTCCGTTTCCGACTATCAAGTTCACCGGTTAAAAGTCCGATTTTATGGCCTCTTCCACTTAAAAA
>CALAWM010000086.1 GCA_937895315.1 uncultured Caryophanales bacterium
GCGGCTTAGGTATCGCTATTATCTCAACTTCACAAGGAATCATGACCGACAAGAAAGCCCGCGCCCTTGGCGTTGGCGGTGAAGTCGTTGCCTATGTGTGGTAAGGAGGGTTTATGTCAAGAATTGGTAATAAATTAATTACAATCCCAGAAGGGGTTAAAGTTGAAGTAAACGGTCACGACATTACGGTTAAAGGCCCAAAAGGCGATAACCATGTCCACCTTCCAGCCCATATCACTTTAGATTTTAGTAAAGAAGGCACCATTGTTGTCAAACGCGACAATGAAATTAAACAAACAAAACAAAATCATGGTACAGTCCGGGCCTTGCTCCACAACGCGATTGTTGGCGCAAGCGAAGGTTACACCATTAAACTTGATATCATCGGGATTGGTTACCGGGCAAGCATGAAAGGCGATAGCGTCTTACTTGATGTCGGTTACAGCCATGAAACGGTGATTGCACCCCATCCTGGGGCAAAAATCAGCGTCGAAAACCCCACGACCGTCGTTGTCAGCGGGTATAACAAACACGCTGTTGGCCAAACTGCAGCACTTATTCGTGCGGTCCGTAAACCAGAACCTTATAAAGGTAAAGGGATTAAATACCGTGATGAAAAAGTTATTCGTAAGGAAGGAAAGCGCGCTGGCGCTAAGAAATAAGGGTGAAAACTTATGGTTAAACAAATTAAACGTAACGAAATTAGAAAGCGTCGTCATCTCCGCATTCGTCGGAAGATTAGCGGCACCCATGAAATCCCACGCCTCGTCGTCTTCCGCAGTAACAAACACATTAGTGTTCAACTTATCGATGATGTAAAAGGAATTACCCTTGGCAGCACCGGCTCCATGGCCTTAAAATTAGAACATGGTGCCAACGCCGAATCAGCCGTAAGAGTTGGCCAAGAAATTGGTAAAATTGCTAAAGAACTTGGCATTACCAAAGTAGTCTTCGATCGTGGTGGATATCTCTATCACGGCCGGATCAAAGCATTAGCAGACGCCGCCCGCGAAGCTGGGTTAGAATTCTAAGGAGGAGAGAAAGATGGAAGAAAACAAAAAAGCAGTTGTTGAAACTGAAGAAGTAGTGACTGAAACCGCCGCTGCTCCTAGTAAAGATGCCCCTCGTCGTGGACGCCAAGGTGGTCCAAGAAAAGAAGGCGGTCCTCGTGGCCGTGGCCCACGCCGTCAAGCTCGTCCCGAAAAAGACTATGAAGAACGCGTCGTAGCGATTAACCGCGTTAGTAAAACAACGAAAGGTGGTCGGCGTTTACGCTTCACCGCCATCGTCGTTATTGGTTACGGCAAAGGAAAATACGGTTTTGGTAACGCCAAAGCTCAAGAAGTACCAGATGCCATTAAAAAAGCCATTGAAATCGCGAAAAAGAATACATTCACAGTTGAACTTGTCAAAGGTGACACCATCGCTCACGAAGTAATCGGCCGCTTTGGTGCCTGTCAAATCTTCTTAAAACCAGCACCAGAAGGTACTGGAGTTATCGCCGGTGGACCAGTCCGGGCAATTCTTGAACTTGCGGGTGTCCGTAACGTTTATAGTAAAGTCTATGGTTCACGGACCCCATTAAATATTTTGAAAGCTACCGATAATGGCCTTAAAGGCTTAAAACGGGCCGCGGATGTTAAAAGACTCCGCGAAAGCGCCTAAGAGGAGGTAAAGTTATGAAATTACATGAACTAACTTACACCAAAGGAGCCAAAAAAACCGCCAAAAGAGTCGGTCGTGGACCTGGTTCAGGACTTGGCAAAACTTCTGGTAAAGGTGAAAAAGGCCAAAACTCCCGCAGTGGTGGCGGAACAAGACTTGGGTTTGAAGGTGGTCAATTACCTTTATACCGTCGGATTCCAAAACGGGGATTCAACAATGTCAACACCATTAAATACGCAGTAGTGAACTTAGAAGAACTTAATGTTTTTGAAGACGGAACCGTTGTTACACCAACCTTACTTGTCGAAAAAGGCATTGTCAAAAAAGAACTTCACGGCGTCAAAGTCTTAGCACGCGGTGAACTAAGTAAAAAACTAACAGTTAAAGCCCACAAATTTTCACAAAAAGCGAGTGAAGCAATTGTTAAGCTAGGCGGAAAAGCTGAGGTAATTTAAGATGAGAAAGATCGCTGCAATATTCAAGAATAAAGAAATCGTCGACCGTATATTCTTTACGATCATGATTATGTTTGTCTTCCGAATTGGCGCTGCGATTACCGTCCCCGGCGTAACCCTTAGTGACTTTAGTTTCCAAAATAACGATGCTTTTGGGCTCATGAACTTACTTGGAGGAGGCACCTTACAACAATTTAGTGTCTTCGCCCTCGGAGTTAGCCCATATATTACCGCCTCCATTATTGTCCAACTATTATCGATGGACGTCTTACCAGCCTTAACCGACCTTGCAAGTCAAGGTGATTACGGCCGGAAGAAGATGGAAATGACGAACCGGTACTTAACCCTCATGTTAGGAGCGGTCCAAGCTTATGGCGTTATCGTTACGATGGAAAACCAAAGTTATATTACGCTTGCTGAATCTAACTTCTGGACCTATGCCTACATTATTACCGTCATGCTTGCGGGTACGATGCTTGTAATGTGGCTTGGTGACCAAATTAGTAGCAAAGGCATTGGTAACGGTATCTCGATGATTATCTTCGCCGGGATCGTTAGTAGCCTTCCCCAACAAATTATTCGTGCCTATCAAAACTGGTTAAGTGATAAAGTTGGCCAAGGTAGTCAACAATTATTCATCGGATTATTACAATTTGGTGTTTATGTCCTTAGCTTCTTAATTATTATCGGTTTCATTACCTTTATTGAAACAAGCAAACGGAAAATTCCGGTTCAACACGCTGGTAAAAGCGGACAAACCCGGAAGATGGCCCAAGCAAGTTTCTTACCAATTAAGATTAATAGTGCCGGGGTTATTCCCGTCATCTTCGCCAGTTCAATTATGATGGCACCAAGTATTATCGCCTCATTCATCAGTAACAGCAGCACTGAAGCCGAATGGTTAAAAATCTTTAACTCCAGCGCAACTGTGACGATGCCGTGGTTTAATGGCCAAACATGGCAAATGCCATGGGGGCTCATTATCTACTTGTTCTTAATCGTAGTCTTCGCCTTCTTCTATGCGAAATTACAGATTAACCCCGAAAAACTTGCCGAAAACTTCCAAAAGAATGGTAGTTATATTCCTGGAGTACGCCCTGGTGCCGAAACGGAACGTTATGTGAGTAAAGTTTTAAATCGGATTA
>CALAWM010000087.1 GCA_937895315.1 uncultured Caryophanales bacterium
TGCCCGATAATATTCGGGTTCACTAGTCGGTATTTCAATACTTTCACTGGTCGGATCAACACTCTCATTGATACTTGATGAAACATCAGGTTTTGTGCAACCGACAAGTACTAAAGATATAAGTAAGGAGAAAATTGATAAGGGGTTCTTTTTCACTATGCCGTTACTCCTTCCAAACTATTAATATATGGTCCTGGTAATTCTTGACCATTCGTTGCTTTTTTGTTTAGTGTTTCAAACATTCCTGTTTCTTTATTAATCACTAATTTATCTAAATACGTAACTCTCCAGTCTGGTTTTGGACCTTGGGTATCATATCCGTGATAAATCATCCAATACTCACCTAAGTCATCTTGAGCAATGCCGTTATGACCAACCCCCATCGCGCCAGTTAAGGATGGAACGATAACTTGATCACCGCGCTTTGGACCAAACATATCACGACCACGACTATCAAGATAAGGACCTTTGACATTATCACTTTTGGCCATAACCACGTGATAGGTGGATTGGGCACCGCTGCAACACGTGCCCGTAGAAAGGAAAAGGAAATAACTACCTTCATATTTAAGAATTAAAGCGGCTTCATAATTATTCATTTCATAAGTTGTATAGCCGGCAAGGGCAACTTTATTTTCTTTTTGATATTCAAGACCATTTTTAAGTCCAAGACCATCATCAGTGAGTTCTACTAGTGTAATTAACCCACCGTAACTGCCAAAAACCATGTAAACAACACCATTATCAATAAAGACATGGGGGTCAATTGAATTTGTCACGCCAATTTCAAGACTACTAAATAGTTTGCCGTAATGTTCAAACGGGCCATAAGGCGTTAGACTGCGCGCAACGCCAATTCCGGGATTATCATCGCCCCCAACGGAAAGACTATAGTAAAAATTATAATAGTCCCCAATTTTGGCAACTGTGGGAGCCCACACTCCGGCCGAACTTTTACCCCATGTTGGGACATAACTTTCAAAAACATCAGCCTTATAAACCCAGTTAACTAAATCAATGCTTTCAAAGACCGGTCCTCTTTTAAAATATTTAACAAGACTATCTTGAACATTAACTTCCGACTGGGTCGTATACATATAATATTTCTTAGTTACTTCATCACGAATCACGTATGGGTCTGCTAAATAAGTTGGATCTTCAGCCCCGTTTACGATAGGATAAGTAGGATTTGCATAGAAATTATTTTTGCTTTCAATAATAACTTCCGAACTACTTATAATATCTTCACTCGAAATTGTGGAATCACTAGGTTTTCCGCATCCTACTAAAATCGAAAGAGCAACAATTACTGTTGTTGTAAGGGCTTTCATGTTGTAGTGTTTTCTCATCTTTCCACCTCTTTTGCTTAATTTTTTTATGCAAATTGTCTATTTATTTATGGTAAGTGGCGATATTCGACAGGTTATTTAAATTATGTAATGGTTTCTCTTCCCTTAAATATCTTGTGATTTTAAAGGCGGATTGTAAGTATTTAAAGCGGACTTTATTACTTCTTATCTAATCAAAGAATAAATCACTTTAACGATAAAGTAAAGTAGAATAATAATTTTTTTTGATTTTTTTATTCGAAAGAAATTTCACAAAAAGAATATTCAGTGCTAAAATAGGAAATAATACTTTAAGGAATTGTATCGAAATGAGTAACGTGACTTTAAAAGATATTGCCAAAAAACTTGGTATTTCCGCGACAGCCGTTTCCAAATCATTAAAAAATAGTAGTGACATTAGTGAAGAAACAAAGGCACTTGTACGAAAAACCGCAAAAGAATTAGGCTATGTTCCTAATAATATTGCTATTTCTTTAAAAAGTGGTGGTCCCAAAACAATCGCAGTTGTCATTAATGACTTACAAAATCCCTTTTTTGCCGCCCTTTGTGACATGGTCTTTAAAAAACTTAGTAAGACCGATCACTCAGCGAGTCTATATTTCACCAATGAACACTTATTAACGTATGCTACCGCCCAAAAGATTATTCAAAATAAATCATCCGGCGTCATTTCTTTTGTTGAACCTAAAGATGATATTGCCGAACTTTTTGTCTCAAAGAAAATTCCTTTTACTTTAATTGGGATTAATTCACCAATTCCAAATATTAATTCACTTTACACTGATGACTTCTCGGGTGGACATCAAGTTGGCGAAATATTTGTGGCTAAAAAGTTAAATAAAGCCCTATTTTTAACAAACTCCTTCTCGGAAACTTCATATCGCCGGTATAGCGGGTTTAGTGAAGCAATCTTAACTAAGGGTGGTCATGTTGATATCATTCCTTTTGATGGCGTTAGTGACCAAACGATTGTTGAAAAATCATTAAAAGCCATTGAAAAAAATAAATATGACTTTGTCTTTTGTTTTAGTGACTATTTAGCGATTAAAATAACGCGGGCAATTGATTATCGAAAGATTGGACGCCCAGTTATTGTCTTTGGCTATGATGATTTAAACCGTTTCTACAATGTCATTGAAAAAACAAACAGCGTTTCCAGCAATTATGATGAAATTGTTGACCACGGCATTGCTATTACTATTGATCAAATTGAATCCGAGAATAAACAGTTTAAATATGTAAACAAAATATTCCCAGTTCATCTTTCATTAATCAAACAATAACTAACTATTAATACTTTTCTTAAAGGTAATGTCTTGCTCGGACATTATTTTTTTATTATCAAAAAGACTTAAGGTTTGATCAGGATATAGTGCTTCTCCGACATGGATAGTATAAATATTATCGGTATTATCTTTTTCCCATGTTACAAAAATAGGTAGAATCGGAATATTTAATTTTGTGGCGTAATGATATGCCCCCGGCATTAAGGGACGGACAAAAGGATAATCTAACCACATTTCTTGTTCAGGATAAATCAAGATAACCCGATTCTTCTTCACTAAGGAAGGTAAGGCAGGGTTAAAGACTTTGCCAAGATATTCCAAATCATTCGCATAAGGTAAAACATCAATACTTTTAACAATCTTCCCAAGGGTTCCGCCCATGAAAAGGTTACTTTCATTAATGACAATACTTAGTTTATTCTTTTTCCCTAAGGTATTCGTAAGATGACGAACAACGAGAGAATCAAATGGCGAATAGTGATTGGACGTAATAATAAAGGATGTATCTTTCACTTTCAAAGCATTTTCTAATCCGACAATTTTGATGTTTTTTCCGATTTCTTTCGTCTTCTTATTAACGGCAAGGTTTGCAAAATAGCGGTTAATTTTACTTTTTAAGCGCTTTTTGCCAATGTCATAGGCGAAAACATATTTTTGTCGTTCTTCACTTGTCACGACATGATCCCCTGGCATAACTTTCGCGTTTAAAGTATTCGCGGCAATCGCTTTTTGGATATTATTTTCGACAATCGGTCTTATATCTTTAAAGATGTCTTCCATATACTATAGGGCAAGGATTTTTTTGAAGGTTACTTCTTCTTCATGCGTAATATAAATCGCTTTCGCAAAAAGACCTTGCACTCCTTTTTCTTCTTTCGCAAGATGGGCGGCATCAACACTTTTTTTAATTCTTAATAAGTCTTCATAAAAGGGACTAGTTAAAGCCGCTTCCCAAAATTCTTTACTATAAAGAACCCGGTCATGATGCCACGGTTTTTCAAATGAATTGTAATGGAGTAATTTTAAAGTGTCGTAGTTAAATTCGGGATCAGGTAACGGCATTTTATTCCAGCCAATTGGTAAAAGTACTTTATCATTACGGCACAGTACATTTAAGTAATCTTGATCAGGGCAAACACTATCAAAGTTATAGGTCTCTAAAAGATGTAAGAATTTACTTTCAATGTCATCTTCTCTAAACTTTTTAAGATTCATGACTAATACTCCTGAGTTGAAGTATTCGTGGGCGGCAACACCGACTGCGTTAGTGGCGTAGGCGGCAAATTCGGGAACATCCAAGACGAGCCGGTCATTAATCGCTCCGACTAATTTTCCTTCGATATCAGTGTTATAAAGTTCACTAATGTCGCCCACTAAAATTAAATCAGCATCTAAGTAAATTGCTTTATCATACTCTTTGAAAAGGGTGGGAATAAACATCCGGTAATAAATGGCGACACTATAGTAATCCCGTAAGCGATAGGAAAGATTTTGATGATATTTAGCAATTAAAGCATTCATATCATAAAAGGTCACATCCATATTGTCGGTTTCTAAAGCCTTAATCCGCTTTTGATTGTGGGCATTGATTCCGCCACTTAAAACGATAATTTTATAGTGGTATTCACTACTCGCATTTTTAATTAGAGTATGTAACGCTGTGCCTAGAAAAGGAATATAGTTATCATCACAGGCAAAAAAGATTGGTATTTCATGTTTTTTCATCATAAGTTATCCTCATTTCTTATTGTTAAATATTTATCATAGATGTCATCAAAATCATGACATTTAAGAACGGTGTGGACTTTATCAATGTGCCAAGGCTTAATATTGACAAAGTGGAATTTGGGAAAGATACGAAACTGCATACTAAAATGACGGACAATCGTATCTTTCTTTATTTGTTTTTGCTCGTTGTAGCGCCTTTTTAAAATTAATTTCTTTTTCACAAATTTATTAATCGCGGTTTGATCACTTAAAAAGACTTTTTTCTTATTTAAATAAAGCCGGGCTTTATAAAAAAGGCCGGTTTCTTTAATTAATTGCAAATTAAATAATAAAACTCCCGCATTTAAATAACGGGGACCCATAAAGAATCGACCATAGCGATCTTTAACACCGGCGAGTTCGTAATTAGTGATATCAATGTTATAGAAAGATGCAATATCGCCGGCAATCATTGTGTCGGTATCAAGATAAAGCACTTTATCCGGCATGCCATCAATCTTATCAAGCAATAATCTTAATAAGGTATATGCCGTATATCTCGTATCATTATTCTTAGAATGAATTAAGTCTTGCATAAATAGAAGGGTTGTATCAACTTTTATTACCCTTGATGCTTTATTTACTTTTCGTAATTCATTTTCTAAAAGGAAAATATCTTCATCCTTAATTGCTAAATACTCAGGATCAAGGTCTTTTAACTCCATCGTTAAAATATAAATGCTTAACGGACCATCATAATGTTTTAAAAGCGATAAGGTGCTTAAAAGCATACCTTTGAATATTTTATGATTGCCGGCATAAACAACATTCATCATTTTTTATACTCCTTATACGTAATCATTTGGAAAGTTGAGTGTTTACTTCTTTCCACCATCGCTTCATATACTTTGTTTCGTAAGTAATGCATATTTTCTTCTTTTGAGAAATCATCTTTAATCATGAAGGGACCATCAATATAGACAACCGTTTTAAGTTTTCCTTTATTTGTCGTTTGATATGTTGTCGTTAAACTATAGGTTTTGACTTGATGTTTATAGGGGTAGACAAAGGACTTATCGCCAAAAGGTCTAATCCCGGTGTAATAAGGCCAAAGATGGGCTTCCGGATAAATAACCACAAAACCTTTCCGTTTAATCCGTAAGGCTACTTCCCCCAAGAAGTTTTTCGTACTTAAATAATCTTCTGGTAAAGGAAGGGCACCCCAAGCTTTTGTCATATTGCCAAGGATGGGGAGGCTAACGTTTGCGCTATTAACAATCATTGATACTTTTCGCGGGAAAAAGGCAATGTTTGGCATGAAAGCATCACTTTGCGGATGAGTGTGATTCGCGTAAATAAATACCCCTTCTTTTTTGGACGCTTTCAATAGTTTCTTATTTACGATTTTGGTGCGTCGAATAAGTTTTACATAAATAAAGGCAATGGGGGTTAAGATCAAGCGATAACTGATGAAGTCTAAAAAACGTACGAAGATATTATCTCTGTTGTACTTATAATTACCAGAAATCTTTTTGCGGTTTGGTGGACTCGGGCCAAACTCATCATTAAGAAGGTCTTGGTAGTAGTAAATCGTTTCTTTTTGCTTTTTCATAACCCCTGCCGACCATATAGTAATAATTACTATCTTTTTTACATAGGGAATTAAGCGTTTTTCATTATCTTTCTATGGGAGGTCGATTCTCATAATGTGGGAATTTGACTTTATGCACCTAAATTGCTACAATTTCTTGGTAAATAGGGTAAAAACAATGGAAAACTTACAAACGATTATTGCTAACAACTTAAGTTACTTACGGCGTAAAAATAACCTTACTCAGCAAGAACTCGCGCTAAAAATCAACTATAGCGATAACGCCATTAGTCGCTGGGAGCGCGGTGAAGCAACACCGACAATTGAAACTTTAGAAATTATTGCCCATTATTTTGGTATTAAAGTCAGTGATTTGTTAGACGAAAATTACCAATCAAAAAGTACCCCGGAAAACAAGGGAAAACTTGTCCAACGGATCTTCGTCATGCTTTTTAGTATTTCGATTGTGTGGACTTTTGCCCTGGTTGGCTTTATTTATACTTTAACTTTCCAAGACCAATTAGGAGCCTATGGCGATCATGCTTGGTTACTATTTATTTTTAGTTTACCAATTACGTGTTTAGTCCTTTATTTCTATAACCGGATGTGGGGCAATCGCATGTACCACCTCATCATCTTCTCTTTCTTCTGGTGGACACTCTTAACGGCCTTTTACTTATATCTATTATTTGTCCCGGGCGTTAATCTGTGGTTAATCTTCTTACTTGGTATCCCGGCCGAACTTGCCCAAGTACTCTGGTTTTTCATTAGAAAATAAAATTAAGAAAAAATTATACTTTACCTATCAAAATATAAGTAGCGATTATATAAATATAAGTAAACAATATAAAAAATAAGCACATATTCACGCTATAATGTATGTGAAGGAGGATATGCTTATGCCACAAATAATTACCGTGATGGAGATTGACTGGTATTTTGGTTTATGGTTAGGAATTTTTATTCTGGCCCTTATTATTGAAGCGGCCGAACCGGGGCTTATTAGTATTTGGTTTGCCGGTGGTGCCTTAGTAGCCTTTATCCTAAGTTTATTCCCAAATATTCCGTTTTGGGTGCAAATAATTGCCTTTATTGTCACCAGTGGAATTTTGCTCACCTTAAGTTTTATCTTCTTTAGGAAGTCATTCTTAAATGTGAAAACGCAAAACACCAATTTAGATGCCTTAATTTCTGAAGAAGTAACGCTCTTATCAATCTGTAATAAAGATACACTTGGTGAAGTTACATACCGCGATGTAACTTGGAAAGTGACCCCCAAAAATCATGAAGATCAATTCGAAAGCGGGGAAGTAGCCGTTGTTGATTCTATTCGCGGAAATCGTCTTGTTATTACAAAGAAAGGAAGTAACTAACATGTTAAACATTAATTTCTTACTCACGGAAGGACAAGTAATTGGCATCGTCGCCGCTGCTGTTCTTCTTCTTATCATCCTTGTCATTATCATTCGCTCGATTCGAATCGTCAGACAAGCAT
>CALAWM010000088.1 GCA_937895315.1 uncultured Caryophanales bacterium
AACTTGTCGGTTTTGGATTATCAATTCCCTCCCCGGTTTTTGCCCTTAAAAAGATTAAGGGACGGCTTTTCCCCTTTGGCTTTATTTTATTTTTACGTGCCCTTAAAAAATCAAAACAACTTGATTTACTTTTAGTAGCCGTTGAACCCGAATTGCGGAATAGCGGTATCGTAAACATCATCATGCATGAATCAATCAAAAGTGCGGTCGATGATGGGGTGGAATATGCCGAAACCGGTCCGCAACTTGAAGACAATAAACCGGTCCAAGACTTATGGAAGAAATTTAATTATTTCAATCATAAAAGACGCGTTTGTTACGTTAAGACCATAAACGAGGCTGAGCATGACGCGTAAACAAAAGAATAAAATCGTGAAACGTCGTCACCAACGTTATGTGGTACTCGCTAATAACTTAGTGGCACCGATATTGACCAAAAAAGTCGGCTACCTCGCAAAGCGTATTGACCTTAAACAATATGAACCTTATCTTGTGGTCAGTAACCACGTTACGGCTTTTGATCCAATTTTAATTACCCATACTTTTAACCGTCAGGTATATTACATCTCTACCGAAATTATTTTCTCAAAAGGACTTATTTCGCGAATCCTTGAACATACCTTCGCCCCAATCCCTAAAGCCAAAAGTCAAACTGATGTAGCTAGTGTGAAAAATATCATTCAAGTTGTAAAAGAAGGCGGAAATGTCGGGATATTTGTCGAAGGAAACTCTACAATGACTGGGGCAATTAGTAATGTCCCCACCGCAATTGGTAAATTGGTATTACTTTTAAAGATTCCGTTAGTTATTTTTAACTTTGAAGGAGGTTATTTATCTAACCCACGATGGAGTATAAGTAAAAGAAAGCGCAATATGACAGGTTATGTCCGGAAAGTAGTTACATATGATGAATACAAAGACATGACTCCAGAAGAAATAAATGAGCTTATTATCGACGGAATTAATGTTAATGCATATAAAGAAACGACGAAACGTGAATTCCCTGGAAGTAAAAACGCCGAAGGATTAAATCGACTATTATTTACATGCCCTAAATGTCATGGGGTGAATACCGTATCCACGAAAGGGAATATGTATACATGTGAATCTTGTGGCTTTAATATGGAATATGATAAACACGGTTATTTGCACAGTTTAGACTTTGAAACTCCGCAAAACACGATTATTTTAGATAAAAACAATAAAATTAACTATCAAGAATACTTAATTAATCATCCTGAATTTACTTTGTCGGTCGAAGGGATTATTCATCAAATATTCCGTCGTAATAGAAGACTATTTGGCCAGGCTAAGTTCACTCTAAATAATGAAGGATTAGGTATCAAATATCGCCACCGAAAAGCAAAAGACGTGTTTATTCCTTTTAATGAACTAGATACATTTGCGATGCAGCAAAAAGACCATCTCGTAATTTATTTAAAGGATGGAACAACTTATATGTTGTCAATTGATCAATGGGATAAGGTCAGTGCTTATCAATATGTTGTGACCTTTCAAGTGTTACAAAATGTCAAACAATATCAAGAAAATCATGAAGATTTCGTGAAACTTTTACCATCACAGATGGGGCTATAAAATAATAAATTTAAGGAGGTAATCTATGGGACTATTATTCTTTGCAGACACATTTGACTTCACGTATTTCTGGGCAGCCATCTTTCAAATTGGGGTTGTCGGTGCCCTCATTCTTTTAGGAAATATTATAAGACGGAAAACGCCATTTTTAAGGAATTACTTAGTGCCTACCGGGCTCATTGCCGGCTTTATTGGGTTAGGCGCAAAATACTTATTTAATGGTATCGGCTTAGAAATTGCAGGTACCCCAATTATCAATGAAGAATACATGCATTACCTTACCTATCACAGTTTAGCGATTGGGTTTATTGCTCTTGGTTTAATTACTGCTGCGAAAAAACAAGTAAAAGATGGACGGGCTTTAAAATCCGGTATTTTAATTGTTGGTGGTTATTTAATTCAAGGGATTGTCGGAGTTGCTTTAAGTTTATTAGTAGGCTTAATTTTTGCCGGATCTGCTATTGCGGTCGCACCTTATGCCGGTATTTTATTACCACTCGGCTTTGGTCAAGGTCCAGGTCAAGCGGGTAACATTGGTGGGGTCTATGAAACGATTGATGGTGCCAACGCTTTAGTAGGAGGTCGTGACTTTGGTTTAAGTGTCGCGGCAATGGGCTTTATTGTGTCCGCCATTGTCGGAACAATTATTTTAAACGTTGTTGCTCGTAAAGGATTAGTAACAAGAACTCATTCAAATACGGTCGAAACTTTTGGCGATTTAGAAAAAAGTGCGCATTTACATGATCACCCTGAAGAAATCCCAGTTGTTGAATCGGTTGATAAATTTACAATTCAAGTATCTTTTGTCTTAGCAACATATCTTATTACCTTTGCGGTTATTTCCCTTGTTAGTTTCTTAATTGTTGATCTTGCAGGTATTCAAGCCGTCTTAGGTATTATCTGGGGCTTTAACTTCCTGTTCGCTATTTTAGTGACGATGCTTATCAAAGTAATACTTAACTTACTACGTAAATGGGGAGTAATGAAACGCCGTTATATTAATAACTATATGCAAAACCGGATTGCAGGATTTGCTTTTGACTTTATGATTACGACCGGGATTATATCGATTAACTTTGGTAAATTAAGTGATCCAAGTTTTTGGGTTTTATTAGCACTTATGACGATATTTGGTGGCGCAGCAACATTCTTTTATATTTATTTTATTGCTAAAAAATACTTCCCTGCAACAAGATGGTATACGTTCTTTGGTTTCTTTGGAATGCTTACTGGTACTGCGAGTGAAGGGGTTGCTTTACTTCGTGAAATTGACCCTAATTTCCAAACTGGGGTGGCGGAAGATTTAGTTAACGGGAGCGGGATGGCAGCCATCTTTGGCGCGCCTATGCTTATTATTACGACCTTTATCTATCAAGGAACTATGTGGTTTTGGATTTCCGTAGGTTTATTGGTCGTCCTATTTGTCGCCATGTTACTCTTTATTCACTTATTCACAATGGCTAAAAATAAGAAACTAGCCAAGGAAGAAGTCGTAAGCGAATAATTCATAAATTTCATTAAATAATGAAGGGCATTAAAAATATGCCCTTTTCTTTTTGGAAAATATATAAAATATAGTAAAATAATCTAGAATCCTAAAGGGGAGTAGTAAAACTTATCGCCAACATCACGGACAATCCTGGTTGATAAGCCCAAACTATGGGAACGAGACCTTTAGTGAGTAAGACGTTTACGTTTCACTAAAGGAGGAAAATTATGGAACAAAAAACTATTTTAGAAGTCTTATCGACCCTCGAAGTAGATAAAGACCTGGGGCTAAGTACTGAAGAAGTTACAAAGCGCCAAGCAGTTCACGGGTATAATGAATTACCCAAAGCCAAGAAAAAGACGATTTTTTCGGCTTTTTTAAGTCAAATGAACAATGCAATGATCTACATTCTTTTAATTGCCGCGGTAATTTCTTTTATCATGGCGATTATTGAAAAAGAAGGTGGATTCTTCGAACCAATTCTTATTCTCACGATTGTCTTTATTAATGGCATTATCGGTACAATTCAAGAATTGAAAGCGGATAAAGCGCTGGAAGCCTTAGAAAAACTAAGTGCACCGACTACAGTTGTCCGCCGTAATGGGGAATTACATGAAATTAAGGCAAGTGATCTCGTCCCCGGCGACATTGTTATCTTAGAAGAAGGACGGACTATTCCGGCAGACCTTCGGCTTATTAAAAGTATTAACTTAAAAGTAAGCGAAGCAAGTCTTACCGGGGAAAGTGTCCCGGTCGAAAAAGATGCAAACTTAGTCTATGACAAAGGGATGCCAATTGGTGACCGCAAAAATATTGTTTATATGTCTACCCCAGTCGTTTATGGTCGGGGTGAAGGGGTTGTTATCGGTACTGGTTTAAAAACCGAAATCGGGCAAATTGCCAAGATGCTTTCTAGTACAAAACAAGAAGAAACACCGCTCCAAAAAAGACTTGCGGACCTATCTAAATTATTAGGTATTATTACCTTAATCTTAGTCGCCTTATTATTTATTATTGCCTTAGTTAAAGACGCCAGTTTAGAAAATGTTAAGAACATGTTCCTCTTATCAATTTCGCTGGCTGTTGCCGCGGTTCCGGAAGGTTTACCAGCGGTTGTTACCATTACTTTAGCGCTTGGGGTCCAACGGATGGTTAAAGTAAATACCATCACTAGAAGACTTCCAAGTGTCGAAACACTTGGGGCCGTTAGTGTTATTTGTAGCGATAAAACTGGGACCTTAACGCAAAATGTTATGACCGTTGTCAGTGGTTATTTAAATGAAAAACAATACGAAAATGTAGACTTTACTGCGCAAAACGTCGCTATTTTAGCCGATGGCTTATCACTTTGTAGTGACGCCAGTGTTGATCATGGGGTTTATGGTGACCCAACCGAAATTGCTTTAGTAAATTTTGCTAATGTGATTGATCACCATAAAGATGCCCTTGAAGAAAAGACACCACGGGTTAAAGAATTACCATTTGATAGCGTGCGGAAAATGATGTCCACCCTTCATAAAGTTGAAGAAGGATATGTCCAATACACTAAAGGGGCAATGGACAATATCTTAAAGTATGCAACCCATATTGAAATCAATGGCAAAGTGCGCGAAATTACCGCGAAAGACACTGAAAATATTAACGAAGTAGCGGCGAACATGGCCCATCGTGCCTTACGTGTCCTTGCGCTTGCTAAAAAACATGTTACTGAACTCGCCATTAAAGAAAGTGATTTAATCTTTGTTGGTTTAGTTGGGATGGTCGACCCACCACGTCCTGAAGCAATTCCGGCCGTTAGCAATTTAAAAGAAGCCGGTATTACTACGATTATGATTACAGGTGACCATGCCGATACTGCATATGCAATTGCTGGCGAATTATGTATTACCGATAGTCAAGAAAACGTCATGACCGGCGCGGAACTTGATACATTAAATGATGACGAAATTCGTGAAGCCTTAAAGACAAAACGTGTTTTTGCTAGGGTTTCACCCGAAAATAAAGTGCAAATTGTCAATGCTTTACAAGCAAATGGCGAAATTGTCGCGATGACTGGGGACGGCGTTAATGATGCGCCAAGTTTAAAAACGGCCGATATTGGTATTGCCATGGGTATCACCGGGACCGACGTTGCTAAAGGTGCGGCGGATATGGTCTTAACCGATGATAACTTTGCAAGTATTGAAAAAGCCGTAAGAGAAGGTCGCGGCATTTATGCGAATATTCAAAAAACGGTATGGTTCTTACTCTCTAGTAACTTTGGTGAAGTAATTACCATGCTTGCTGCCGTCTTAATTGGTTATCCATTCCCACTTTCCGCTTTACATATCTTATGGGTTAACTTAATTACCGATGGTATTCCAGCCTTAGCCTTAGGAGCAGATGCCAAAGATCCCGATATTATGAAAGAAAAACCACGGGCGAAGAAAGAATCACTCTTTGCGAAAGGTGGATATGCGATTACGATATTCTATGGAACGGTAATTGCCCTCATTACGACGCTTGCCTTCTTATACATTCCAGTTGTTGAATATGGCGCAAGAAGTATTGCCGATATTAATAATGTGTTCCTTGATGAAACACTTAAAATTAGAGCAATGACTTACTCATTTACAACCTTAGGAGTTAGCCAACTCTTCCATATGTTTGGGATGTCAAATATTAATAAAACATTCTTTAGGCAATTTAGTAAACAAAAATGGTTCTTATGGGTGGCCTTCCTTATCGGTTTTGTCCTGCAAGTTGGGGTTACCGAAATTCCGTTACTTACTAAAGCCTTTGGCACAAGTGAATTACATTTCAATGAATGGTTCTTCCTTGCCCTCTTAAGTACAACGCCACTTGTCTTACACGAAATTAGAGTATTAATCCTTTTTATTCGGAAGAAAATTAAAAAAGCCTAACGCTAAAAAGTGTTAATAAAACGCCAAGAATTCAACTTGGCGTTTTTTATTTATATTGAACATGTTTTGTTCATTCTTATCAATTTACTATTAATAAAAGGCATTAATGTTATAATGCACTTCACGAGGTTAGTACTATGTCAAAATTTAAACACATCTTTTTAGGGGGATTACTCTCTCTAGTCGTTAGTCCACTTTTTGGATTAAGTAGCGCCCATAATTATGTGGCGACGAATGCTTGGAGCGGACCGCAAACGAGCACTGCTGGAACGTATTATGCGTCAGTTGGTAGTGAAACGGGCACAAGTCTTGTTTCAAAATTAAAAACAGTCACCAGTGGGGCGCAAGTAAGTTATGACTGGAGTCGTTATGAAGCCGCTGACGAAGCTGAAGGTGTAAGTAATAGCGTTTTACAAATATATGCACGGACGAATATTTTAAAAACAAAGCATGTAAGTGGAAGCACCGGATGGAACCGGGAACATACATATCCGCAATCAAAGATTGGTTCTCCCGCGACGTCTGATAATCACCATATTTTTGCCGATGACAACAAAACAAATAGTATTCGCGGCAATAAACTCTTTGGAGAAGTGGCGATGAGCAGCAGCAACCAAGTCGTCGATAGCACCGGACGTAAAACGGATAATTATACGACAAGTACGTATTTTATGCCTAATCCTGAAGCACGGGGCGAAGTCGCCCGGGCCACAATGTATTTACATGTCCGTTACGGTTATAGCGTCACCGGAAACTTCCAAAGTGTGGCGTTAATGCTTAAATGGCACATAGAACACCCGGTCACTAACCGTGAAATCTATCGTAATAATATTGTTCATTCCTTACAAAAAAATCGTAATCCATTTATTGATCACGAAGAATATGCATGTCGGATTTGGGGATCCACCAATAGTCAAACTCAATCCTTATGTGCATCCCAACCCGTTGTTGACGTTACTGGCGTTGAAGTCACCCCTGATAACGCCACAATTGATTTAACAACCGCTACCAAGACTTTACAACTTAATGCGAATGTCTTACCAAGCAATGCCTCGACCAAAACGGTAAATTGGACGTCATCTAATCCCGATATTGCAACAGTTACTAATACTGGTTTTGTCACCGCAATAAGCGTTGGTGAAGTTACGATTACCGCGACAAGTACGGCTGATGGTACAAAAAAAGGTAGTGCGCTCATTAAAGTTATTGGCGCAGAAGAACCAGTATCTGAAGATCCGACAAGTGGAGAACCAGGTTCAGATATTCCAACTTCGGAAATTCCTACATCAGAAAATCCTGCTGATGGTAATCAAACACCCATTCAACCAGTCGTATTAATTAGTGTAATTGCCGGAGCCGTTTTAGTAGCAGGGGGTACAACTTTAATAATCTTTTTAGCAAAACGGAAACGTAAATAATTATTTCCAATAATAATCAAAGAATTTAGTCGCAAATAAAGCATTTTGATCATAACGGGCTCCGGCAACAAAACGGTAGCCCGTTTCTCTTTGGTAGACAAGACTTGGATCAACAACTTTACCAATCTCGCTTTCATAGTTACCTAAGTATTTTGTGGCCCGCACGCCATTGAAGTAGGAGTCGCTTATTTTATATTCTTCACCGACTTTTTCGACAAATTCATTTTGGAAGACAAACATATCAGTAATAATTGGACTTAAATCACCGGAGGTAACATAATCATTCCCGTCAGGATGAATGACTTGTAAGGCAGGGACAAACCCAGTGCCGTATCCCGATACTTTATTTAATTCATCACTTAGTCCATATACTTTTTTAATATTTGTCCATAATTCGGTCTGTGGGCGAATATCTTTTGTTTCAATTAAGTAATATGGTAATTTTTGACTTATTTCGTTATTTTTAAAGTAATCGCGCATAAAGCGATGATTGATGGCAGTACAGTCAGGACACATTTCGAGTGACCAATTAATGATAAACGGAGTAGTGCCTTTTAATAGGGTGTTTAGTTTATCTAAAGAAATATAAGTCATAATCGGGCGAATAATATAAGTGTCTAACCATGCACTAAATTTTGCTTTTTGGGTAAATATTGATGTATCTTCATTATAGGCAACGCCATATTTATAAACCCCTTCATCAAAGATACCAACCACTGGTGTGTGCACTATTAATTGGTAACCCTTTAAGGTCATCACCTAATAATGATGTCTTTATGACGTAAATTGGGATTTTGGTTTCGTTAACAAAGGGGTTAAGCACCAATTGTTCAAACGTTCCCCAGCAAGCACAAGTTTGATCAGCGTAACTAACAAGAATGAAATTATCTTTGTTAAGAATCTTACTTTCTAAATCCACCAAGGTTGAAAATTCAATGACTTCGGTAAGTGTTTCATCTTTATAATAAATATTGATTTTGCTTGGTTCAGGCTTTGTACAACCACTTAAAATTAAAGCGGAAGTAAGGAGTAATAACTGGGTAATTTTTTTCATATTTAACACCTTCTTTTCGTAACTATTTTATCAAGTTTTTTAACCCCCTGCAAATCTAAGGAAAAAAGACGTAAAAAAGCGTTGAAAAATTTCAAAAAATAAACCCATAACTTCAAAACAAATTATTGAACCAAAAACAATGTATTTTGGGGGGAGTGTTTTTAATTGTTTTTTTAAATAATTTCCATTATATTTTATATTGATAAAGGGGAGGTAAAGTATGGATAAACTTACTAAACATAACGTTGCACGTGAAGACGTAATTATCGAATTAAAAAACGTGAGCAAAGTTTATGACGGCAAGACCGTTGTCGATGGATTTAATTTGTATGTACGACGTGGTGAGTTTATCACGTTTCTTGGCCCTTCTGGCTGTGGAAAAACCACTACTTTACGGATGATTGCTGGTTTTGAAATTCCGAATGAAGGCACGATTATTTTAAACGGGGAAGATATTACAAACCTTCCGCCTTACAAAAGACCGGTTAATACAGTATTTCAACGTTACGCCTTATTTCCACATTTAGATGTCTATGATAACATTGCTTTTGGTCTTAAAATCAAAAAAGTTAAAGACACCAAAAACGGCAAAGAAGTAATGCGGAAATTAACCTCAAAAGAAATTGATGAAAAAGTCGTTAAAGCCTTAAAGATGGTTGATCTTGAACAATTTGAAGCCCGCGATATTAGTACTTTATCAGGCGGTCAACAACAAAGAGTGGCAATTGCCCGCGCGATTGTAAATGAACCCGAAATTATTTTACTAGATGAACCACTCGGCGCCCTTGACTTAAAAATGCGGAAAGAAATGCAACTTGAATTGAAGTCACTCCACAAACGCTTAGGGATTACTTTTATTTATGTAACCCATGATCAAGAAGAAGCCTTAACAATGAGCGACACGATTGTCGTTATGAATGATGGCTTAATTCAACAAATCGGCGCTCCAACTGACATTTATAATGAACCGAAAAACCCATTTGTCGCCGACTTTATTGGTGAATCAAATATTTTTAATGCCAGAATGTCCGGCAAACTTGAAGTTAAATTTTTAGGTACTACTTTTCCTTGTGTTGATGATCTACCTAACAATGAAAAAGTTGATGTTGTCATTCGTCCCGAAGACATTGATATTGTTAAACCTGGTAAAGGTCAAGTTGATGGCAAAATTTTCAACAAAGTGTTTAAAGGGGTCCATTATGAATATGTTGTCCGCGTTGGTCGGAAAAGTGAAGTAGTCATTCAAAGTACGAAAGACTATGCCCTTAATAGTGAAGTGGGCATCAATATTGATCCCGAATCAATTCACATTATGAAAAAAGAAATTAACGCCAATATTTATAGTGATGCCTGGCTTAATAATAAAAACCAATTAATGATTGGTGAAGCCGCCTTTGAAGTCGATGTAACGCAGTTACTTAAGGGCAGCACCGTTGATGAAGAAGGTTATCTTGTTGGTCCTAACGGCGTCAAATATGATCTTAATGATGTCGATGTAATTGCAACTGTTGATTTTCCCAATATTGAAATTAGTGATAATCAAGAAGAAGGCCAAGCCTTTGGTAGTGTCATTAGCGTTATTTGGTTAGGTGACCACTATCAAGTCGTGGTCCGGACTGAAGACGAAGAAGACTTTATTATTGAATCCCCATACCTTTGGAACGAAGAAGACCATGTTAGTGTGACAATCAAACCAGAAAACATTGTCTTAAAAGCTAAAGGAGAATTAATGCCATATGAAAATTAGTTTTAGACGGGCACATTTAGGAATTCCTTATGTCGTCTTTATGCTACTTTTCGTCCTATTACCGCTCTTTTTCATTTTATTTTATGCCTTTAGTAATAGTAGCGGAACGTTAAGTGTTGAACCAATGGTCAACTTCTTTACAAGTAGTGCCAAATGGCGTGTCCTTTTTGTGTCGTTAATCTTTGGGCTTTTAAATACTGCCCTTACGCTTTTAATTGGTTATCCCTTAGCAATGATTTTAGCCAACCGTAAGTACAATAAAAATGCAGTGCTGGTTATGCTTTTTGTCATGCCAATGTGGATTAACTTTGTGTTAAGAACGTGGGCAATGCGTGATGTGTTAGCCTTTTTGGGCTTAAGTGGCGGAGAATATCCCGAACTTGCAACCCTTTTAGGTTTAACTTATAACTATTTACCGTTTACGATCTTACCGTTATATTCAACAATGCTTAAACTTGATAAAAGTCAAATTGAAGCGAGTCAAGATTTAGGGGCAGGACCATTCCGTACCTTTTTTAAAGTAATCTTACCAATGACGATGCCGGGCGTAGTCAGTGCGGCAACGATGGTCTTTATGCCAACGATGACAAGTTATGTTATCGCCGATATTTTAGGCGAAGGTAAAGTTACTTTATTCGGGAAGTATATTGAAATTTATTTCACCCAAAACATTTGGAATGATGGTTCATTCCTTGCTCTTATCATGCTCTTATTAATTCTTTTAAGTGTCTTATTACCGCGCTTATTTGATAAGAATAAGAAGAAAGGAATTAATGTATGGTAAAGAAAATATTCGCCAAAGTATACGTTTACTTTATTTTATTCCTTTTATATTTGCCAATTTTATTCCTCATGGTCTTTAGTTTCACCGAAGCGGAAACGACCGGAGTATGGACTGGCTTTAGTTTAGCGCTTTATGGTCAAGTGTTCTTAAATACGAAAATAATGAGTGCTTTACTTAATACTTTAATCATTGCCGTTAGTGCGGCGTTAGTTTCGACAATTCTTCGTACTTTAGGCGCGATCGGCGTTTTCTATATGAAGAAAAGACCGCGGCAAATTATTGAAAGTGTTAATGAAATTCCGGTTGTAAATGCCGAAATTGTCATTGCCATCAGTTTAGCGATTGTTTTTAAAGTTACCTCCAATGCTTTAATTTCCATGGGACTGACAGTTGATAGTCCAAACTTTGTGACCTTACTTATTGGTCATGTCGTCTTAAGTATTGCCTTTGTCTATCTTAATGTCCGGCCTAAATTAATGCAGATGGATCCAAATGACTATGAAGCCGCCCTTGATCTTGGGGCCAAACCAATGTATGCGATTTGGAAAGTTGTCTTACCCGCGATTATTCCGGGTATTGTAAGTGGCTTTATGCTCGCTTTCACCCTTTCTTTAGATGATTACATCATTACCTCATTCTTACGGAATCAATCCTTTGATACGTTAAGCACCTTCGTCCAAGGGGTCATTGTTAAATCGACGATTCCGGCTGAATTACGGGCTTTAACAACATATATCGTCCTTATTACTTTAGGAGTAGTCTTAATCAGCGGACTTAAAAAAGATTCAAAAGCGCAAAAGAAGGCGCTTGGTCGCGAACTTAAATTACGGAGGTTACCATAATGAAACATAAATTTGGTTTAGTCTTATCATTATTAGCCTTTGGTAGTGTTAGTTTAAGCACTACCCCAAGTCCTTTAGTCACCGAAAAAAAGATTACCAAGCAATATAGTAATGAAGAAGCCGGTCCTTTAACCTTACGGATTTTTAACTGGGAAGATTATATTGCCGAAGGGGATGAAGAAGATCCGGAATCTTTCGACACCTTAAGTGCTTTCCATGATTATTATTTAGAAACATATGGTCAAGAAGTAACATTCATTTATGATACTTTCAGCACGAATGAAGAAATGTATAACATCATTAAATTAAACGGGGCAAAATATGACTTAATCGCGCCCAGTGATTATATGATTCAACGCCTCTTACGGGAAGAAATGCTTGAAAAATATACGACTGACGAAACTGGATACACCAATATTCCAAACTATAACGACTACGCAAGTCCTTATCATAAAGCTTTATTTAAAGATGCGGGCTGGAATGAATATGCAGTTGGTTATATGTGGGGAACCTTTGGTCTTTTATACAATAAAGACGTCAGTGAAACCGTCACTGAAGATATGAAAAGTTGGTCGGTGCTTTGGGATCAAAAATATAATAAAATGATTTCTATTAAAGACGCCATGCGTGAAGGCTATTTGGTTGGTTTATTTAAAGTCCATCAAGATGAATTAAAAGCCTTAGCCGCCGCATATAAAGAGGGGACTTTAAGTGCCGAAGATTACAATAATCAAATTAATGATTTATTAAATGACGTCCATCCGGAAACGATCACCAAAGTTGATGAAGCCTTACGGAGTTTAAAACAAAACATTTATGGCTTAGAAGTTGACCAAGGGAAAAACGACATGATTAAAGGGACGATTGCCCTTAATACTGCGTGGAGCGGTGACGCCGTTTATTCGATTTATCAAGCCGCCGAAGAAGTCGGTGAAGACGTCTTACGTTACAGCATTCCTGAAGAAGGAAGTAACATTTGGTTTGATGGCTGGGTTATGCCAAAAGGGGCCAATACCTTACTCGCCGAACGTTTTATTAACTTCTTAAGTAGTCCGGAAGTGGCGATTGCCAATATGGATTACATTGGTTATACAAGCTTTATTGCCGGTGAAGAAGTGCTGGCTTACGTCCAAGATTATGATGAAGTTTTAGGAGAAGGCGCCACCGAACCCGGAGTTGATCTTGATTTAAAATATTTCTTTGAAGGGACAATTCCCACGCTTGATGATGCCGTAATTAGGATTAATGAAGAATATTTAGGGGGCCAACTTAGTACTCAATTCCCCACTCATGATGAAGTAATTCGGAGTGCGGTGATGCGAGACTTTGGGGACACCAATAAACACGTTATTGATATGTGGGCTAACTTCAAAGCAACGGAAATTCAAAACTGGATGATTGTCTTTAGTGTCATTATTGTCTTAGGTTTAGGTGCCGCCCTTACTTATAACGTAGTCGTCCGCCAAAAAGCCGCGCGACGGAAACGGAACTTAGGTAAATAATGAAAAAAGTCGCAATCATCGGCGGTGGGGTAAGCGGGGTAACTTTTGCCTTAAATATCCAAGATTACGCCCATGTCACCATCTTTGAACGCGAACATTCTTTACTCTTAAAACTCCTTAAAACCGGAAACGGGAAAGCAAATATTTATAACCGAAATATTGAGTTAAGCGCATATAATGACCATTCTTTCATGAATGAACACTATAACCTTATTGAAGTTACCCTTGATGAATACTTTAAAAGACGCGGGCTTTTAACTTACACTGATGAAGAAGGGCGGGTTTATCCTTATAGTCGAAGCGCCAAAGGCCTTAAAGACTTTTTGCTAAAAGACTTAAAGGTTGAAGTAAAAACCGCCACCAATGTCACGAACGTAACGAAAGAAAAAAATGGTTACATCATTAACGGTGAATATTATGACTATTTAGTGCTCGCCACTGGCTCAAGTGCCGGACTATATAAATATCCGCTTGATAACAATAATGATCCATTATTAAATAGTCTAAAGTTAACAAGAAGTGCTTTAGTCCCGGTCATTAAAACGATTAAGGTTAAAGAAAACTTAAAGTTACTCCACAATAACCGGAGTGAAGTTGTAATGTCACTTTGGATGGACGGGACCCTTTTATTTAAAGAAAAAGGTGAAGTTCTTTTTAAAGAAGACGGTTTAAGCGGGATCGTGAGTTTTGTGGTTTCAAGTTACTTTGAATGGGCGTATAAAGAACATCCGAAAGCAAACTATAAAATAACTTTGGATTTAATACCTTTATTAGGAACGTTAGAAATAAAAGAAATCTTAAAAACAAAAGAGGACTATGATAAAGTGTTTGCCCCCTTTATGGTTAGTTACTTAAAGACTTTAAAGGATGATAATATCTTAAATAATGTTAAGGCCTTAAGTTTTACTCCCGTCGCTTTAAATAACCCCGAGAATACCCAAGCCTTAAGTGGCGGAGTCCTAATCGAAGCAATTACGAATGACTTTAATCTGAAGAATGATCCAAACCTTTTCGTCCTTGGCGAAGTGTTAAACATTGACGGAATTTGTGGCGGCTACAATTTAGGGTTTGCAATTTACTCGGGAATCAGAAGTAGTAAAGCCCTTTTATACAAATTGTCAAAATAGGGCACTTTTTTAGACAGTGTAAAAAACACCTACAAAAGGGCAATGAATTAACGAATTAAACTCCCTTTTAGTAATGAATTAGTAGTTATAATGACTACTTTTTTCTTAATATTTTTTATTTTTGAAATACTATAAAACTACTGCACTCGGGAGTCATTTCTCCACTTATAACTTCGTTTGATAAGCCTTCCTTTTTTCGTTATATTTATAATCACCAACAACAGATACGAGGAGGAATTATGGTTACACATATTAAAAAAAGAGACGGTCGTCTCCAAAAATTTAACGCAAGCAAAATCGCTAATGCCATCAATAGTGCATATGGGGATAATAACGATGTCCAAAGTTTACTTTACGCCGCGGAAATCGCTAACACCTTAAACACAAATTACGAAGGGACGATTGATATTGAAGTAGTCCAAGACGAAGTCGAAAAGTACTTAATGAAGAAAGACCAAGTCATCGCCAAACGATATATTCTTTATCGGAAAGATCGGGAACGGATTCGTAACGCCAAAGGTACGGTTTTTAACTATAAAAAATTAGTTGAAGATTATCTTCACGTCAATGACTGGCGCGTCAAAGAAAATTCGACCGTCAATTATTCGTTAGGCGGTCTTATTATTAGTAATAGCGGGGCTGTTACCGCCAATTACTGGTTAAGTGAAGTATATGATGAAGCAACGGCCAACGCCCATCGCAGCGCCGCCATTCACATTCACGATTTAAGTATGCTCGCCGCTTATTGCGCCGGCTGGGACATTGAACGGATTATTAAAGACGGCGTCGGCGGGGTTGAAGGTAAAATCACTAGTAAACCTGCCAAACATTTATTCACCTTAAGTAACCAACTCGTAAACTTCCTTGGCATCATGCAAAATGAATGGGCAGGCGCACAAGCTTTTAGTAGTTTTGACACCTATCTTGCCCCATTTGTTAAAGCCGATAATCTTACATATAAACAAACAAAACAAGCGATTCAATCCTTCGTCTTTGGCGTCAATACCCCGAGTCGCTGGGGCTCACAAGCACCATTTAGTAACATTACTTTAGACTGGACCGTTCCTAATGATTTAGCCGAACGGAACGCGATTGTCGGCGGCGAAGAAATGGATTTCAAATATAAAGACTGCCAAAAAGAAATGGATATGATCAACAAGGCTTTCTTAGAAGTAATGATTGAAGGAGACGCGAACGGTCGTGGTTTCCAATATCCAATTCCAACCTACTCCATTACGAAAGAATTTGATTGGAGTGAAAGTGAAAATAACCGCTTACTCTTTGAAATGACGGCCAAATACGGTACCCCATACTTTAGTAACTATATTAATAGTGATATGGAACCAAGTGATGTTCGGAGTATGTGCTGCCGCTTACGGCTTGACTTACGGGAATTACGGAAAAAAGGTGGCGGCTTCTTTGGCGCCGGAAGTAATACTGGTTCAGTCGGAGTCGTTACCCTTAATATGCCACGTTTAGCCTATTTAAGTGCCACCGAAAATGATTTCTTTACCGAACTTAATCGACTCATGGATTTAAGTGCAAGAAGTTTAAAAACGAAACGAGATGTCGTTGCCAAATTACTCGTTGATGGCCTCTATCCTTATACCAAAGTATATTTAGGAAACTTTGATAACCATTTCTCACAATTGGTCTCGTTGGGATGAATGAAGCATGCTTAAACGCCAAATGGTTAAAGAAAGATTTAACAACGAAAGAAGGCCAAGCCTTCACCGTTAAAGTATTAAATCATATGCGCGAAAGATTAAGTGATTATCAAGAATTATATGGTGATCTTTATAACTTAGAAGCGACCCCAGCGGAAAGTACGGCTTATCGCTTTGCTAAACACGATAAAAAGAATTTCCCGGATATTATTACCGCGGTTGCTGCGGATGGGACACCATTTTACACCAATAGCAGTCACTTACCAGTCGGCTACACCGAAACCGTCAGCGAAGCGCTCGCCATTCAAGATGAAA